>NZ_CEWCAA010000009.1:0-58918 GCF_982429025.1 Enorma sp. | reverse complement strand
GCATCGTCTACCGCCGGGCCATCCTGCGGGGCAACCGCCGCAGGCTCGGGGGGCTCTGGGGCAGGCGCCTCAGCTTGAGGCACGGGTGGCTCAGCAGGCGGAACGGGCGGGATAGGCGGCTCTGTTTGAGGCGCTATCGGCTCCGGCTGCTCGGAAACCGAAGGCTCAGCAGGAGCCGGGGCTGGGGCCGGGGACGCCTGAGCGACCGGCTTTCCGCAATTCGTGCAGAAGGCCGAACCTTCCGCGATTTCGTGGCCGCAGTTCGTGCAAAACATAGGCTCTCGTCTCCCTACCTTCTCTTTTCAAGTACGCCCCGCATACACGGGGCGCACAGATATCCATATGTGCGAAGCGGCTATGAGATAACAGCGTTCGTGAGCTCGCTCTCGGACGCCGCGTCCATCTCCCAATCGCCATCGGAATTGCGCGTATACGTGACCTCGTAGGTGTTCTCCTTGGCCTCGGCGTTGCGCGTGGCGTCGAGCAGCATCTGGCCACCCTGCTTGTAGAGGTCGTCCTCGCTGGTGATGGTCGAAGGATCGAGGCTATATGCCCAATCGGTGAAGTCGCTCTGGAACGTGGTCATGATGTCGCCGAACGACTTGATGGTCAGCGTGACCTCTGCCGTCGCGGTGTCGCCATCAACGGTAATCTCGCCAATCTCGTACGCGAATCCCTCGAGATACGCCTCGGTAAACTCGTCCTCGGTGATGCCGAGCATGTCGAGCTCATCGCCGGCGGATTCCTCAAGACCCGATGCGAATTCCTCCGCAGCGTTCTCCGGATCGCCGAAGTAGCTCTCCAGGTCCGCACGGATAAGATCCTCGGCGGAGGCGCCGCCGCAGGCACTGAGCGCGAGCGCGAACACGAACGCAACAAGCATCGGGATGAAAGCGAATCTCTTTTTCATGTGAGCCCCCTAGCAGATCGGAATCCCGTACGGCCCTCCGGCGGGATTCGGTCGTCAGTAGTCGCAACATACCACGAAACAACGCTGCTACGGGTAATACAATGGCGAACAATCGGTAAGCGTTCCGAAGATTGACGCTTACGGCGTGCCTTCGAATGCAAATTGTTGCACGCCCGCCGCAAGCGCGCTCGCATTATTCCCAAAGCCTCCTGTTACGCCTTCACGCCATACTGCTCGTAATACGCGTCGAGCGCGGCCTTGATCTTGTCGTCGATCACCACGCGCCCCTCGACCTCGTGGTTATAGAGCACCTCGCTGACCTCGGCCATATTCACGATGCTCGCCACCGGGAAGCCGTACTTCTCTTGGATCTCCTGCTGAGCGGTCACGACCCCGCCCTTGCCGACCTCCATGCGGTTAAGGCTCACGATGAGTCCCTTGACCTCAACATCGGCTGCCGCCATGAGCTTGGGGTAGGTCTCGTCGATCGATTTGCCCGAAGTGGTAACGTCCTCGACCATGACCACACGGTCTCCGTCCTTGAGCTCGTAGCCGAGCATGCCGCCCTTGTCCGCGCCGTGGTCCTTGACCTCCTTGCGGTCGGAGCAGTACTTGACTTCCTTGCCATAGAGGTCGTTGAGCGCGATGGCCGTCACCACCGAAAGCGGAATGCCCTTATAGGCAGGGCCGAAAACCACATCGAAGTCCAGACCGAAGTTATCGTGAATCGCACGTGCGTAGTACTCGCCCAAGCGTTTGAGCTGCTCGCCCGTCACATAGGCGCCCGCATTCATGAAGAAGGGCGACTTGCGGCCGCTCTTGAGCGTGAACTCGCCGAATTTGAGCACGTTGGACTCGACCATGAACTTGATGAACTCTTGCTTGTAGGCCTCCATAGGGCGTTCCTTTCTCACGTTGCCCGCCTCGTACCCGAGCTCCGGGGCAAACGGCCCGCGGGACCCAACAGCAGGTGCTATGCGCATAAGCTTAGCAGAGCGCCATCCTCAACGTTCGTTCTATGAGCTCGAAGACCATTGACCCATGGGTGTGCAACAGTCTATACAATAATAACCCCTTCGAACGCACGCCGTCATCGGCTTTGAATATATGACGAGGTTACCTTATGAGTAAGCAGCAGACGAGCCTCTCCATGCGCGGCGCCAAGAAGCGGGCCGCGGGCCTCCCCGTGCGCGGCACCGAGCAGCGGACCGCGGGCCGTCCCGCGCCGAGCGCCGAGCAAGCGCCCGCAGGTCGCCTTGCGCCCGGCACGGAACGCCGCTCGCGCTACATCCCCGCCCTCGACGGCATCCGCACGCTCGCTGTCATCGCCGTCGTGCTCTACCACCTTAACCTCACCTGGGCGCAAGGCGGCTTCCTGGGCGTCACGATCTTCTTCGTGCTTTCGGGATACCTCATCACCCGCCTGCTTCTTGCGGAATTCGAACAGACCGACCGAATCGACCTCAAGCGGTTCTGGGTGCGGCGCGTTCGGCGCCTTGTGCCCGCAACGATCACGCTCGTTGTCGTCGTTGCCGTTCTGTGCACGATCTTCAACCACGTGATGCTCACCAAGATGCGGCCCGATATTTTGCCGTCGCTTTTCTTCTTCAACAACTGGTGGCAGATCGCGCAGAATGTCTCGTATTTCGACGCACTCGGCGATCCCTCGCCGCTCACGCACTTCTGGTCGCTCGCTATCGAGGAACAGTTCTACGTCGTGTGGCCGGTGCTCCTGCTCATCATGCTGAAGCTGCGCGTCAAGCGCCCTTGGATGCGCCGCATTGTGGTGGCGCTCGCCGCCGTATCGGCCGTCGCCATGGCGGTGCTCTACGACCCCGCAGCCGACCCGAGCCGCGTCTATTACGGCACCGATACCCGCGCGTTCTCCATGCTGCTGGGCGCATGGTTGGCGTTCATCCCCGAGGGCTCCATGAGCCCGGCCAAGCTCTTGCAAACCGTCGGCCTTGGCAAGCTGCTTCCCCAAAGAGCCACGTCGAAAACGCAGGGACAAAGGGCCGAGGATTCCGCTTCAGGCGCTGATGGGATAGCTAGCGGGGCGGAGCGCGCCGGCAATGAAAAGGCCGGCATACCTGCGGGCTCTACTGGCAAGCAAATCGGCGGGCAGGAGCGCCTCGCCAGCAACCAAGCCGATGTGCCGGCCCACCACGCGGCGCGCGCGATCGATGCCATCGGTATCCTCGCCTTGGCGGGCCTCGTGATCATGACCGTTGCCTGCAACGGATACACGCCCTTCATGTACCGGGGCGGCACCGTCCTGTGCTCCATCCTGGGCCTCGCGGTCATCGCGGCGAGTGTCCAGCCCAGCGGCATCCTTGCGCGCGCCCTCTCCGCCGGGCCGCTTGTCTGGTTGGGCAAGCGCTCGTATAGCATCTACCTGTGGCATTACCCGCTGCTTGCGCTCATGAACCCCGTTTCCAACATAGCCACAGTGCCTTGGTGGATGCATCTTGTCCAGCTTGCCATCGTGCTCCTAGCAGCCGAGCTATCCTACCGATTCATCGAGACGCCCTTCCGCCATGGCGTGCTCGGGGCAACCGTACGCAAGATTCGCGACGGCAAGGCTACGATACCCGCCATCGCGAAGAGCCATCTTGTTCCCACCGCCATAGCAGGCGTGATCGTACTCGTAGCGGTGGGCGGCATCGCCTTCGTCCCGAACACGTCCGCGCTGAGCAAGGAGGGCGCAGAGCTCATCCAGCAGACCGGCGAAGACGGCACGGGGGAAGGGGCTGCGCAGCAGGACGCAGGCAGCGATGCTCAACAAGCAGGCGACGCGACCGATGCCGACGAAGACGGCTTTCCCGACAACGCCTACGACATCCTTATGATCGGCGACTCGGTTTCGCTTCGCACCGTCGACACCTTCAACAACACCTTTACCCATGGGCACATCGACGCGGCGAAGAACCGCCAATTCGCCGCAGGCAAGGGCATCTTCTCGGACTATGCGCAGCAGAATCTTGCCGGTAGGATCGTCGTCTTCGCTCTGGGCACAAACGGCCCGGTGACCGACGACGCCATCGACAGCCTTATGGAGGTCGTCGGCCCCGACCGCATCTGCGTGTTCATCACCACGCGCAGCCCGCGCCAATGGGTGCAATCGACCAACGACGCTCTCAAGCGCGCCGCCGAGCGCTACGAAAACGTTCGGGTGATCGACTGGTACGCCTATAGCGAGGGAAGAAACGATCTTTTCGACGGCGACGGCACGCATCTCTCGAGCACCGGGGCCCAGGAGTACATCGCGCTCGTGAACAACGAGGTCAAGAACGACCTTCCCTTCCATTTTGAGGGTGCGACGCGCGATACGACGGTACAAGCGGTGATTGCCCAAGCACAGAAGACGTGCGAGCAAGCCGGAGCCGTGGTGTTCGGCTCGCACAGCGACGCCTCGTAGCCGGGCGCCGCGCAGCTTAATCTCGCGTGCCTGCGCCAGGCGCCATGCGCGCTCGATGTTCGACGTTGTTCACGCCTGTCATCTGCGACTGCGCGCGGCCCCATGTCGTGCGCCGGCATGCCGGCTGCGTCCACTACGCGAAGTGAGTCCCCGCCGGACTCGCACCCCATGGCCCCGCCGACCTGCCAACGAGCTCGTTCTTCCCGTGACCAACTTGGCGTGAGGACCGGCTCAAAATCAACCGCGTGGAGGCATGGGCTGCCTCGATGGCTGCGCCCACCGTGCCGTCCGGATCTTCGTCCATGACGATTGCGTCGAAATCGTCTAGAGACGCGAAGCTCATAAAGCTTGGCTGCCGTACCTTGCTGGCATCCATCAACATGATGTGCGTCTTTGAATGGCGCAGCATACCGCGCTTTATCTCTGCATTCCCCATAAACTCTGTCGAGAACCCCTGCCGTGCGTCGAACGACTCGGTACCCATGATGGCCTTGTCCAGCGAAAGGCTATCGAGAATTCCGCTTGCGATGGGCCCGGTGATGTACCGATGGCTTTTGCGAAGCGCCCCGCCCAGCACCATGATATCGGCATGCGGCAGGTTGGCATCGGCGAAGGACGCGATCGAGAGGTCGTTCGTCACAATGGTGATATGGGACGTGCCTTGCAGCGCGCGAACAAACTCCAGCGTCGTCGTCCCCGAATCGATGAACAGCGAATCCCCTTCGTCGATAAACCGTTGAGCTGCCGCAGCGATGGCGCGCTTCGCCTCTACGTTGAGGTTCATTCGCTGGTCGGGATAGGAAACGGAAATGGTTCGCGTGATGGAGACGGCGCCGCCATGTGTGCGGCGCAGCTTGCCCGCGCGCTCGAGCTGCGCCAGGTCCGCCCGAGCCGTAACCGCCGAGATACCAAAGCGGTCGCAGATATCGGAAACCTGCAGCGAGCTTCGGTCGTTCACCTCGTCGACAATCATCGCGCGGCGCTCATCCGCCGAAATCCTCAGCGCTTCCTTCGTGCTCGTCTTCCACATGGCCAACCTCCCATGCCGCGATGCAGCCGCCGCGCCCTCCGCCGGCAGCGGCCGATGCGCTTGTCGCCGACAGCGGCCGTCGCGCAATCCGCTGGCAGCGCCCGCCGCCTCGCGCTCGCCGGCAGCGGCCGTTGCGCGACCCGCCTGCAGCGCCCCCCGCGCACACTCCATTGGCAATGTGCGCCGCCTCGGCCTCCGCCGGCACGCCCATCGTCTCGTGCTCCGCTGGCAGCATCTTTGCCTCATTATGGCACGCGAAAGGCACGGTCCCGGCTTCGCCTAAGCACGAGCCGGATGAACGGACTCTTTGCGGGCGGCTTTTGGACACGCCATGCATTGCCGGGCGAGATCCGGACACTCAAGAGAAATCTCGGGCAAGATTCGTACGTGCCGCAAATTGCCGGGCGAGATTCGGACACCGCGAACGTTTTCGGGCGGGATTCGGACGCTCAGGAGCCTCCGAGTGTCCAAATCTCGCCCGACGACAAGTTTATTGTCCAAATGTCGCCCGAAAACGAAGCGGCGTCCGAAAGTCGCCCGAAAAGGCGGCGGCGCCAAGATATAGTGCCGCAAACCTCCACAGCATCAAAATCTCGCCCGAAAAATGCCCGCCCCGTAAGGATGCCCCACGGTGGCCTGTACTCCCGACCCTACACGAGGCCAAAGGCCTCCAACGCGATGGCAACGCCGTCGTCCCACACGGGCTCGGTCACGTAGTCCGCGCTCGCGCGGACGGCAGGCAGCGCGTTACCCATGGCCACGGCTACATCAACAGCGGAAAGCATGCTCCAATCGTTCTCCGAGTCGCCGAAGCCGTACACCGTGCCTATTCGCACGCCGCGCTCACGCAGCGCAGACCACACGGCGCGCATGCCGTCGAACTTGGTAATCCCCGGCACGGTCACCTCATACAGACCATCGCCGATGTTGCACACCGAACAACGCTCGGTGACAGCAGGCGCCATTGTGATCAGAAGCTCAATATGCTCGCTGTCAAACACCACTTTGCCCACATCGATTCCGGCTAGCACACCCCGCAGCTCTTCGATGCCCACACGCTCAGAAAACTCCCCGAATGTATCGAACAGGGAGAACACGCCCGGCCAGGCAAGCACCACACCCCGGCTTGAGCTCTCAAAATACGCCGGAACGTGCGCTTGTTCGCAACACGAAACCAGCAGCTCAACGACATCGGAAGGCATTCCAACATCGCGAACGACCTCACCGTCGAGCTCCACGTGCCCGCCCGCCAACGTGACCATGCCGGCAAACGGCAACGTCTTGAGTGCCGGCGGCACATTGCACAGCGGCCGGCCCGTGCAGAGCACGGCGAGGTTTCCGCGCGCCACAAAGTTCTCGAGCGCGAGTCGTACAGCATCGGTGGGAGCAGCGTCGATATCCGCCTCGCCTTCCCTTGCCCACGTCAGCGTGCCGTCGATATCGAAGAAGGCAAGGGCTGGGGTCGCCTCGAGCCGCCGCATGCGCCCGGACGAATCGAGCGTCATCGTAATATCGGCTGGGCGGCGGTGTGCTAGGACGCGCCGCACGTTCTTTCCGTCGCTTTGCTCGAAAAACCGCTCCGCCTCTGTGCGCGAGAGACCGCCGCGCACCTTGCGCGCAACAAGCCGCTCGCGAAGCATCGCCTCGTCCGCCTCGACGAATATCGAGAGATCGCACAGCTCGGCGAGATCTCGCCACGGGCCCTCATCGAGCAACAAATAGTTACCCTCAACAATTACAATCGGCGCGCTAACGATGGGACCATCCGCCACCACGTCATGCGCCACGCGGCTATACGCCGGCCACTGCACCGGATCGCTCGAGACGCGCGTCTCATGCAACGCACGCGCAAACCCCTCGACGTCAAACGTCTCCGGAGCTCCCTTGATGCTCCGAAGCGACACCGACTTACCGTCCGGGCAATCAAGCGTATGGCGATCGAGATACGTATTCGTGTGATGAAACCCGTCCATGCCGACCGCCTGCACGCGCGACATACCGGGCTGGCTCTGCGCGAGCCGCTCAAGCACCGCCGCCAGCGTCGACTTCCCCGCACCGGGAGGAGCGGCCAGGAAAACGATGGTCCGCGCAGCGGGTGGGGCAGGCTCCTTCGCGTTAGCAGAGAAGCGCTGTTGTTGAAGACCAGCAGCAGAGCGCGACGAGCCCTCTGCCTCGGACGCCGAGGCCGCTGGATGCGAAGCAGCCATGCGCGCCGACCGCTCGCGCTCGAGGCGGGCCGCTTCATCAAGCAAGGAAAGGAGCACGCGCTCGACATCTGCCGTGCGATAGCTCGCTGCCACCAGCTGGTCGTTAACCTCGACATCAAACGTCTCTTGACTGACCTCTATCTGCACCATCGCCTCCGGCTTCTCGTAACACGCCTCATATTGTGCTGCATGCAATAACGCTAACAATGCTACTGTACCGCCCCATGGTTATCGGCGATACACTGACCCATCTCAGCAGATATCGTAAGTCTGCGCGGTAGACATTAGAGGGTTCTGCAACGTTTTCAGGATAGATATGGGCGCCGTTTTTTTCTTGGGCGAGATGCGACGATGCAGCGTTAACGGGCGGGTTTCGGACGGCTTCGGGGTTGCCGGGCGAGATTCGGACACCACCGCATTAACGGGCTACTTTCGGACACGCCGCGTGTTGTCGGGCTGGATCAGGACGCCGTCAGAGTTTCCGGGCGCAAATTGGATACGCAACGCATTTTCGGGCGAGATTCGGACGTTTGGAGGCTCCCGAGCGTCCAGATGTCGCCTGAAAACGTGTTGACTGTCCGAATATCGCCCGACAAAGCCAGCGGCCAAAGCTAGTGTCCAAATCTCGCCCGAGAATCTCAGCGCCCGAAAGTCGCCGAGCAGCATCCGCTAAAGCTCCGGCGCTCGCAGGATGAATACGGCCGCTAAAACCCCAACGCCTGCAACACGAACATCACCACCGTGAGCACCGTAATGAGCGCGATGGTAGCCACGGTGAGGATGTTCCATATGCGCCCGTTCCGGTAATCGCCCATGATATGGGCGTCGCGTGCAATGAGCACCAAGAACACAAGAAGCACCGGCAGCAGCACACCATTGATAACCTGGGCGCTCATCATGATGTCGAAAAGATCAACCCCGGGAAGGATTACCAGCAGCGCCGAAAGCATGATGATGCCCGTGATGATTCCTCGATACGTCGGAGCCTCTTCCCACGTGCGATCGGCGCCGCGCTCCCATCCAAATGCCTCGCAAATCGCGCTTGACGTCACGCCCGGCAGAACGCAAGCAGCCAGGAAACTCGCGGCCACAAGACCGGCGCCAAAGAGAATCGTCGACCACTGGCCGGCGATGGGCTCGAGCGCAAGCGCTGCATCGGCCGCATCGCCCACCTCGATGCCCGCGGGATGGAGCACCGTCGCGGTCGTCACGATGATGAACCACGCGATGGCGCACGCGATGACCGAGCCCGACACCGTATCGACGCGCTGCAGCACGATTCCATCTTCGCGCACGTTCTTATCGACCACGTTGTTCTGCGCAAGGAAAATCATCCACGGCGCGATGGTGGTACCAATGGTCGCCACGAGAAGCGACACATAATCTGGGTCCCCCATGACCTGCGGCGTCACCGTCGCACGCGCCACGGACGCCCAATCCGGCCCCACCATGAACGCCGCCACCACATACGTTAGGAACACGCAGCTCACCAAGAGCAGGATCTTCTCGATGCGAGCAAAGCTCCCGCTCATGGTGATGAGCCAAATCACAAGCGCCGTGAGCGGCACCGAGATTGTCGTCGGAACGCCGAAGAGCGCAAGACCGCTCGCGATGCCCGCAAATTCAGATATCGTCACCGCGGTATTGGCAATCAGAAGCGCTCCCATCGCAAGGGCGGAAAGGCGCACGCCGAACTTTTCGCGGATGAGCGAGGCGAAGCCCTTGCCCGTCACGCATCCGCAGCGTGCCGCCGTCTCTTGCACCACGATGAGCAAGAGCGCCATAACCGGCAGTATCCAGAGCGTTCCGTATCCAAAGGATGCGCCCGCACTTGAATAGGTGGCGATACCTCCCGCGTCGTTTCCCGCAAGCGCGGCGAGCAGCCCCGGCCCCATGGCCGCGAGCACCGCGGTGAGTGTGAGTTTACTACCCGGTTCCCTCCCCTGCATGGCGCGCCTACCAGCACACCGCGAGCAGCATGAGAAGCGTCACCGCCACCGAATACGCCACGCAAGACGCAAGAACCGCAGAGACGCCGAGCGCGGTACCCGAGGTGTTGAGGTCGCGCTCATCGCGCCAGAACAGCAGCTTGAGGTAGCCAACTGCGGCCAGGCAGCAGCAGAGCACCACGGCTGCCGCGCAGGCAAAGCTTATCGAAACCGCCTGCACCTGAAGCACCTCGGCAGGAACCTGACCTGCGCTTCCCACTCCGGGGGCGAAGCTCGGATCGCTCGCCATCGCGATGACTTCGTCCGGATACGCCGCACCGAGCACGAGCTGGCCGCAAAGGTAGATGAGCGCCGCCAGGACCACGCCGAGCCCCGCCGTCTGCAAGAAAAAGCCCAGATACGGCTTGCCGCCATCCTCCGGCTCGTCATACTCCAGGAAGTAGTTGCGCACGAACGACACCACACGGTCCGCCGCGAGCAGCACCACCGGCATCGCGCACATGGGGTAGATCACGTATGCGCTCGCACCGCCTGCCGCATCGAGCACCGCGGCGATAACTCCCGAAGCAATTGCCCATACGAGCACCCAATATTGTCGCCGCGCGAACCACGTAAGCATGTGCGGTGCCTCGCCCGAACCGCTCTCGCTCGCCCCTACGCCGGCAATCTGCAGGTCCTCCTCATGCTCCTCGGCGATGACATCGAGCGCGTCATCGACGGTCACGATACCGAGCACATGGCGGTTCTCATCGCATACCGGAACGGCGACGAGGTCGTATTTGGCCATCTCGTCTGCAACGTCTTCCTGGTCGACATCGGGCGCGACCCACACCACGTCACGGTACGCGAGGTCCGAAAGCCGAGCGTCGCGGTCGGCGACGATCAGGGTGCGCAGGGACAATACGCCGGTGAGCGCGCCCGCCGGATCGAGCGTATACACGTAGTAGATGCTTTCGAAATCGTCATCGAGCTCGCGAATAGCGTCGATAGCGCACGCCGCGGTCTCGGTCGCCGGCAGCGCGACGAATTCGCTCGTCATGATACGGCCCGCGGTGTGCTCTTCGTACCCCAGAAGGTTGCGGATGGCGCGCTCTTCCTTCACGCCCATGAGCCGCAGGAGCTTCTCGGCCTTCTCGTAATCGAGCTCCTCGATGAGGTCCGCAGCGTCGTCGGGGTCCATGAGGGCGAGCATGGACGATGCATCGCGGTCGCTCATGCCCTCGAGCACCTCGGCCACGAGCTCGTCATCGTCGAACTCGCTGATCGCCTCGGCCGCCTGCGCGGTATCGAGCTGCGCGAACACCTGGCCGCGCAAACGGGGGTCGAGCTGCTCGATGATATCGGCGATATCGGCCGGATGCAGTTCGTCGAGCGTCTTATGAGACACGGAGAGCTTGATGGTCTGGGTGCTGCGTTCGAGCAGGTCCATGTACGACCACGCGATGATGTGCTCCTCGAGCGGCTTGCCGACCGCGCGGGCGATGCGCGCCGCCACGTGCTCGAGGGCGGGATGCACCGCGCGCAGCAGGCCCCGCATGCCCACCTCGGCTCCGAGCAGACGCAGCTGATTCTCGCCCGAACTCGAAAGCTTCAGGTCGTTTACGCGCACGACCTTAAGGCCCTGCGTATCGACGATCTGCTTGTTGAGGATATCGCGCGCCAGCAGCAGCTCATCGGGCTGCAGAAAGGAGAAGCGAACGTCGGTATCGCACGCCTTGAGATGCACACCGGATTCGTCCACATGGTCCACGTACTTACGCCAGCTAATCATGAACGGCGTCTTGCCCGGTCCCTGGAACGCGAGCGAGGTGACATGGGGGAAGACCTCGCCCGTAGCGATGCCGAGGTCGTTCACAACACCAAGCTTATTGCCGTTCACATCCAGAACGGGCAGCTTGAGCATCTCGGAGAGATAGTTCATGGTGCTCCTTCATCCCGACGGCCAGAGAGCTCCGGCCGCAGAGGCTATGCGTGCGCGGCTCGCCGCCATAGGCAGCACGCCGGGTTCTCACCCCTTGCGCGCGCTTAGAGCACCCGCAGGGGTCAGCAACTGTGAGGTCGAGGCTTCGATTTCACCTGACGCCTTTCTCGTAACCTATCTTCGTGCTGCGAGGCACCGCTCGGCCGTTTGACTCGCACCGGCGATGGAGCGCAGCTCACCTACTATAGCAGATGCCTCTGCTACGCGTAATTACAACCGAAAACCCAGCCCGCCTGGGTTTATCAGGCTGGCTGGGTCTATCAAGAGGCCAGGAGTTTACGGGCAACATTTTGCAGAATACTCCTTTTAATGACACCTCTTTTCTGCGATTTCGTGCCCGTTAACACGGAGCGCGGGGTCGGCCGCGTCGCGCCTGCCAACACGGCGTGCGGGCGGTTGATTCGCAGACACCCGGTGTCTACGATTCACGTCGTTATACCTCGGGCAGAGCGGCGTCCTCCGGCATGCTCACGGTACCGTTCACCACATCTTCGGGGATGCTGCCATCGAGCTTCATGAGCTCGCTCACCGTTACCAGCTCATAGCCCTGCGCCCGAAGGCTGTCGATGATGCCAGGCAAAGCCTCCACCGTCTGCTCGCGGTTACCGCCGCCATCGTGCATGAGGATGATCGAACCATTGCGCACGCCCTTCAATGCCGCGGCTTCGATGGCGCTCGCACCCGGACGCTCCCAGTCGAGCGTATCGATGTTCCAGAGCACGTTGCACGAGATAAGGTCGCCCGAACGAGCCCACTCGACATCCGTGAAGGCGCCGTACGGAGCACGGATCATCTGCACGTCTTTGCCCGACGCATCCTTGAGCGCAGAAGCGGCGTTCGAGATTTCGGAGCGCAACGTCTCGCGGTCCACCTTGGGCAGGTTCTGGTGCGCCATGGTATGACTCGCTAGCTCTTGGCCTGCATCGACGATAGCCTTGGAGCCAGCCGGGTTGCCCTGCGCCTGCGCTCCCAAGTTGAAAAACGTTGCCTTCGCGTTCTTCTCCTCCAAGATTTCGAGAATCTGAGGCGTGTACTTGCTCGGGCCGTCATCGAAGGTCAGCGCAACGTACTTGCCGCCCTCGGGGCTCAGGTTTACCGAAGACACCACCATGTCCTGGGGCTGCTCAAGCACCTCGACATCGACTGTCTCGCCCGAGGTCTCGCCCGTCTTGACGCGCTTTTCGCCGGCCTTCCCCCATTGAGAGACGTACTGCACCGCGCCGCCGGATTCCTTCTGGATGCCCGGGGCCATGGTGACCGTCTCCTCCTTCGACGGCTCCTCGGCGTCGGTGCCGTTGGAGACGGTGAACTCGTCACCTTCCTGCACGCGCGTTTGCTCGACCTCATCGGGTGTGAGCGTCTCGCCAGCCCGGCTTACCGTGCTCGGGTTGCCGCCATCCTGGGAGAGCACGTTGCCTCCCACGGAAAGCAGCCGCCCCGGCACCGCGCCGAACTGGTCGTTATCTTCGAGCACGGTGCTGAGCGGCGTTCCCACCCGCACCGAAACCTCTGTCCCGTCGACCGTCACGGTCACGCTGCGCAGGCAGAAATACCACCCGCCCACCGCAGCAATCACAACCACACAAGCAAGCACCACGGCCAGCACCTTCATATTCGGTGGGCGACGGGGGCGGTTCATACGCGCCTTGAGAGCCTCGGCACGGGCAGCGCGCTCCGTTGCCGAGAACTGGCGGCTCGCGTTGTTCGCATAAACGATATGGCTCGCGCCCGAGGCCTGCCCGCTGCGATGCCCCGCGCCCGCATGCGAAGCATGCACATGATGCCCCTTGCCCGAGCCGTAATGTAGGTTGGTCGCTTTTCCCACCTGTACGTGATCGTGCTTGCTCATGGCCCCAAACTCCCACCGCCCGGCACCCCCGCACCGAACGGCATCAAATCTCGCTGCGCGGAAGGACCCTCTGCGCGATTGCGTATCCTGCCACGCATTGCATTACCTGCTTCAATCACACCAAGTCTAACGTGGAGCGTTCGCGGCGGCGGGCACATCGCGCGAACATTAACCATTGCTTAAGGGAACCATTAAAGAACGCTTATACAGTTCTATTAAGTATCTACAAGCTGTCTACGGTGCGACGCCCGCGTGCCCGTACGCTACGCGCTAGACCCTTCATCGTCGGCTGGCACCGTGGGCAGCACGGCATCTTCGGGCATCGAGACCTTGGAGATATCGAGCTCCTCGGCGAGGTCCTCGTCCGTCGCCACGAGCTCGCTCAGCGTCACGATGGTGAAGCCATCCGCCTGCAAGCGATCGATAAGCGTGCCGAGCGCCTCGGCCGTCTGGGCCCCCGTGGCCTCGCTGTCGGTAAGAAGAACGATGTTGCCGTTGCGAACCGATCCGGTAACGTTGCTCACCACGGTGTCCGCACCCGGGAGCAGCCAGTCGCCGGAGTCGATGTTCCACGACACCACCGCGCTCACAAGGTCCATGCTCTCGGCCCAGTTTTCGGTCGAGAACGCCGCGTAGGGGGCGCGCAGCAGGCTCGTCGTCGTGCCCGTCGCGTCCTTGATGGCAGCGAAGCCGTTCGTAAGCTGCGACCTCAGGTCTTCGCCCGAAAGCGAGCTAAGGCGTGTGTCGGTGTAGGCATTCGAACCGAGCTCGTGGCCCGCCCCGGCTATGGCGCGTGCTGCCGACGGATTTTGCGCGACCGTCTCCCCTTGCAGGAAGAAGGTTGCATGCACGCCCTTCTCCTCAAGCACGTCGAGAATCTCCTGAGTATGCGAGCTTGGCCCCTCGTCAAAGGTGAGCGCAACGTATTTTCCGTCGCCATCGGGCGACACGGAGCGGTACACAACCTCGCAGTTCTGAACCTCTTGCACCACGCCGCGGTCCTGGACGATCCCCGACTGCTTGCCCGTCCAGACCTCGGAGCGCCCGGGGATGCCCCACGTGCGCACGAAGCCGATCGCGCCCGTTCCCTCGACGGTAATCGTGGGGGCGATTTCGGTTGCCTCTACATCATGTTCCTCGTAGATGTCAGCGCCGTCGGCGACCTCGACCGTCTCTCCGCCGGCCAGGTGCACGGAATCGAGCTCATCCACCGCAACGCTCTCGCCGTCAAGCGTGACGGCGTAGCGGTCGCCGCCGCCTCGCTCGAGCACGCTATCGTCTACGGCAAGCAGGTCGCCCGCGTCGCACGACTCGTCGAGCCCCTCGTTTTCGATGAGCTGGGTTAGGGTAGCGTTGATGTGGATGCTGGTATCGGAGCCGTTGAGCGTTACCGTAACGCTGCGGTTGAGGTACCAGATAACACTCGCAACGAAGAAGAGCAGGGCGCAGCCAACAATCATGAAGGCATAGGTGCGCCGCGTGCTGTTGCGCCTGTTGTTCTGGGAGCGGCGAGGACCGCGCGCAGAATTGCCACCGCGGCGCTTATGGCCGGCGTTACCGAAGCCTTGAGAATGGTTGAGGTACGTTGCCCCCGGCCTGCGCGCAGAACGCGCCCTGCCACGGGGCAGCTGATAGCCCGTTGTTTTCTGGTTGCGCCGCGGATGCGGTCGCTTGGGCGGGTGGGAAGTAGTGTGATTAAGCAATGGTTTCCTCCCCATGAGCACAGACGCGCGAGTTCTCGAGCGTCCACCGATTTGGTGTTACGAGGAGCGCTTTCCCTTGGCCGACGACGAGCTCGCAGAACCCGATGCCTTTTTGAACTCGTCCTTGAACGCCGAGAACATGCCGCGCGTCTTGCCGAGCTGCTTGCCCAGCGCGCGCGACCCCTTCTCGACCGCAACGGAGCCCTTCTCGTCAAGAACCTTGGCCCCCTGCTTGACCTTCACGCCGATCTTCGCGCTTGCCTCGCCTGCCTTCGCCGCAGCGCCACCCGAAAGCTCAAGAGTTGCCGCCTCGTCATCCACGATCATCGCGCCATCGCGATAGCCCTTGAGATAGCGCACGGGCATCTCGATCGTGCCGAGCAACGCGGCGGCCGCCGCACCGCCCGTGAGTGTGAAACTCGTGACCGCGCCCGTCTTAGGGTTGAACGCGGCGTCCGAGCAATAGCCGAGCTTGGTTCCCTGAACGGTCACCACGTCCATGCCGGTCCAGATGATGCAGGTGTCGAGGTCGATGCCTAGACGCTTGGCAGCGGCGGCATCATAGGAACCCTTCGCGTCGTCCACCGCGATAACACCTTCATATACGCGAACGGCATCGCGCGCAACGAACCGGTCGGGCTGTTTGATCATCCCCGCCACGTCGGGTGGAGAGACCATAAAGCCAACCACGCTCCTGCCATCGGCAGTGAACACGGGGAAGTGCACCTTTCCCAAGCGCTTAGGGTCACGCGGAGTACCGTCCTTGCGCGTACGCTTGGCCTCGGGTGGGATGCGGTAGATTTTTACGCCTTGGAAATCCTTGGTGCGCATTACGCCTCGGCGGAAGCCTCGTCAGCGTCGACGCCGGGAGCGACCTCAACCTCGACTTCGACCGTAGGCATCGAGGCGGCACCCGCGATGGCGTCGTTCAGGGTCTCGCGAAGCTGATCCATGCGCTCGCGGGCCAGATCGACCTTGGCGCGCAGCTCGTCGGTCTTCGCGTCGACCATGGGACCGAAGTCGCTCACGGCCGCACGAGCCTGCTCGCTGCCCTGCTCGTACATATCACGAGCGCTATCCCAAGCGTCGTTGGCCATATCGGCGGCCATGGCACGGGTCTCGGCGCCAGAACGCGGGGCAACGAGAATGCCGATGATGGTGCCGGCAGCGGCGCCAATCGTGGCGCCGACGATGAAGCTGAAGGCCTTACCCATACGTGTCTTCCCTTCTTATTGACTCCGTCACGTGGACTTCGTGTTCGCCTATTATACCCACCGAACGCGCGGCACGGCAGGGCATCCGCAAACGTTACGCTTCGCTATCCTGCACGGCATCGCCGATCGCTGCGGCGAAGGATGCATCCTCTTCTGCGCCTGCGGCATCGGCACCGGCCTCAACCTGCTGGCCTTCGCCCGCCTCGAGCTCGGCATCGGATTCTGCCTCGGCCTCGATGCCTTCTGCAGCCGCGCCATCATCCGGCTCGCTCTCGCCACGCAGGCTCAGCACGAGCTGGCGCAACGCCTCAACCGTACCAGCGAAATCCGGCGCCGTCACATCTGGATGCAAAAACGCCCATTCCATCATGAACGAAGCCGAAGACAGCGCGCCGATGGTCAGCGCGTCATCGGGGCAGGAAAGCTCGATCTCAAAGAGCCGCGGGTCCTCTGCGACCGAACGCGTACGGCCGCTGGAAATATCACCGGCAAGGCCCGTCTCGTTCATGATCTCGACGGTAAGGTGCTCGAGCAGATGCGCGAGCTCCGTGTCGCCCATGCAGTCTTGGAACTTCTCGCCCGCGTCGCCGAAGCACGCGTGCTGCGCAATCGCCGGGGCAAGGTAGTACACGCGCGCCGTGGCCTCGATATCCTCCGAGGTCATGAGCGGCATACCGGGGTTCACGAGCACCCTGGCGCGGGCCTTCGTGTCATCGACCGTGATCTTCATGATGTTGAACAGGCTCGCCATAGCTCTCCGATCCTCAGCCGCAGGTGTCTTGCGCGGCGGGTTGTTCTTCCTGTCATCGTACCGCATCAGGTGCATCGGGTGAGAGAACGCACCGTGATAAAACGAACCCGGTTCGTTTTATCACGCTTCGCTTTCGGCATCCTCCGGGGCGTCGCTACTCTGGGCAGCCTCTTCCGCTGCCGCGGGCTCGGGCTCCTCTGGCGCAATCACGCGAATGAGCGAGATACGGCGGCCGCGCATAGACTGGACCTTGAAACGGTACCCATCGACCTCGAATACCTCGCCGATATCCGGCACTCCGTCGCAGACATCCATAATCCAGCCGGCGATGGTCTCGTACTCATCGCTCTCCTCGATGGGCCAACCGAGCTCTTCTGCATCGTCGCAGCTAAAGCGACCATCTACGAGCCATTCGCGACGAGAAAGGCGCGTAAGGTACTTGTTGTCGGGGTCGAACTCGTCCTCAATCTCGCCGACGATCTCCTCCACGATATCCTCGATGGTGATGATGCCGGCCGTTCCGCCATACTCGTCCACCACGACCACGATCTGGTCGTGCGCGGTCTGCATCTCGGAAAGGAGCGGGAGGATGTCCTTGGTGTCCGGAACGAAGGTCACGTCGCGCAGATGCGCGCCCACCGGCTCGCTGCCGCTGCCGCCGAGCGCGATGCCCACAAGGTCCTTGATGTGCGCGATGCCCACCACGTTGTCGGTGTCTTCGCGATACACCGGCACGCGCGAGAAGCCCGTGCGACGCATGAGCTCCATGACCTCGTTCACCGTGTCGGTGTCCTCGGCCATCTGCACGTCAACGCGAGGCACCATGACCTCGCGCGCGACCGCGTCGCCCAGGTCGAAAATCTCGTGAATCATGCGCTTTTCCTCGTCGAGCAGGGTGTCCTGCTCCGAGACCATGTATTTGATCTCTTCCTCCGAGACGTTCTGGCGGTCGTCGGCGCTCTTGATGCCCAGAAGCGCGCTGATGCCGTTCGCACTTGCCTGCGTGAGCCACACGAGGGGCTTCGCAAGCTTGCGGAACGTACCGATGGGCCCCGCAACCGCCTTGGCCATGCCCTCAGCGTCCGAAAGACCGATGCGCTTGGGCACAAGCTCGCCGATCACGATGGAAAGATACGAGACGATGAGCGTGATGACGATCGGCGAGGCCACCGGCGCCACTGCGGTGAGGGGCGCGATACCGAACGATTCCACCCACGCGGTAAGCGGCTCGGAAAGCGTGTTGGACGAGACGGTTGCGGAGAAGAAGCCAACGAGCGTGATGGCGACCTGGATGGTGGCCAAAAAGTCCGTGGAGTCGGTTGCGAGGTCGAGTGCGCGCGCGGCGCGTTTGTCGCCCTCCTCGGCGTCATGCTCGAGCGTGGCGCGCTTAGCGGTGGTGAGCGCCATCTCGGACATCGAAAAGTAACCGTTGAGCAGCGTGAGCAAGAGGGTAGCAACAATGGAAATGAATATGCCCATAGGGACGAGTTCGAACCTCCTCGGTTGGGTACGGAAAGCGGTGATGCCGGTGCGGAGCCATATGCCATGCGCTCACATTGAACGCAGCTGGCGCGCGCTGCGCGACGCGGCGGGCGGCGGGGCGAGGTGCCGCCGGAAAGGTCAGATCACGAAGAGGATCACCGCCATAAAGATGAAAATGCTTCCCGCGAGCACCCACAGGTGCCACACGCTGTGCATATAGGGAATCTTCTTCATAAGGTAGAAGGCCGTACCAATGGTGTAGCACAGGCCGCCCACCACCAGCAGCGCGAGCGCCACCGGATCGAGCGCCTGCAAGAGCTGCGGCAAACGGAACACCACGAGCCAGCCCATGATGAGATAGATGAGGATGGTCACCCAACGAGGTTGACGCTGGCGGCCGATGATCTCGAACGACACACCGGCGAACGCGAGCGCCCACACCACGACGAACAGCACGATGCCGCCATACGGCGCGAGCGTGATAAGGCAAAACGGCGTATAGCTACCAGCGATGAGCAGGTAGATGCTGCTGTGGTCGATAATACGGAAAATGCGCTTGGCCGCGGGCACCTGGATGGCGTGGTAGAGCGTGGAAGCCAGGTACTCTAGGATGAGCGTCACGCCGAAGACGATTGCCGAGATGATGTGCGTTGGATCGGCTCCGCCGAGGGCCGCCTTCACGATGAGCAGCACGAGCCCGGCGATGGCAAGCAGCACGCCAATGCCGTGCGTGATGGAATTAGCGATCTCTTCGCCGAGCGTGTAGAGAGGCTGCCCGGCCGAGGAACCGTCCTTGTTGTCCTGCGCATACTTGGGGCATGACCGGCGACGCTTGCGACACGTGGCGCAAGGATCCGGGGGCGCCGTTGGAGGCACTGCGGAACCACACGCCGCGCCGCCACTCACCGATGCCGAAGAGCTCGGATCAGCTACATCAACGATTTCCGCCGCAGCCGTTGTCGACTGCGGCCGGGGACTGTCACTCGAATCTGCCATACGGGCGGTACATCCTCCATAGATAGGGTCTGCATAACTATAGCAGAATGCGGGAGGCACATATCCCTCGGGAAGACTCTCGGCACCTTCCTCCGGCAGACCGCGCCCTGCAAGCATTACCGACAAAGCGTCGCATAACTCGACGGTAAGGCCGAAAATCGGGCTTCATCCCAGAGTTATGCGACGCTTTCGACGTACCCTTGCGCACCGTCAACTCCGCCGCATTTTCAACTCCGCCGCACTGTCAACTCCCGTTGCACCATCTGCGCGTGACAAAGCGGCGGAGTTGCTCCTGCGCCTGCTGAAACTTCGAAGAAGAAGGCACTTTGATGCCAATCGATGCTGCGATCCCGTTCATCGCCCGATGCATATCCAGCTGCCGAGAAAACTGCACACTCGTGAGTACCTTGATGTCGTATCCCATAAGGGAAAGCACGCTCATGCGCTCGGCATCGTGTCCTCGACGAGCCTTTTTGCTGTGTTCATCCCCGTCGTATTCCACGCCCACACCACGCACCGGTGCGAACAGGTCGATTTCGTAATATGGGGCCGACGTGTACCGGGAATAATCCGGCGGCACACCAACGCGATGATTCAGCACAATATGGCGATACCCGAGACCGCCCATCGATTTTGGGCAGGAAACCATCATTGCCTGCGCCGTCTCCATGGGCGAGCGCGCGCCGTCGTGCACCGAATTGAGAGCCCGCAGCGCATGTGCGGCGCCTCGCACGCCCCGATAGCGCTCGAGCTGGCAGCGCAGCTCGTCCCGCGTCAAGCACACAGGTCGCTCCGCGTAGTCTCCATCGAGGGGAAGGAAATAGGCTCCGCAAAGTTCATACGCCCACTCGATGAGCTCCATGCTGCCCATCCAAGCCCCCGCTTGCGCGAAGCACAGTGCATCCGACACCGCCACGAGGCCTCTCGCCACCGGGAAAACGTCGTTCTCTCCAATCGCACGGCCGAGTGCATGGCAGGCCATGCCGCGCGTCCGCACACGATCTTCCGCAAAGGGGACCATCACGTCGAGCCGAACGAGGTCCCGGTCGGGGATTCCCCAAGTCGATAACGCGCTCCGGATGCGCTGCACGATGGCTGATGCCTTGAGGCCGGATGCCGAGAGGCCGATATCGGGCAGATCGCTCTCCTCGACATACGGGGCCACGCCATAGCGCTCGCCGTTTGCCCGCGCTGCTGCACGCAGACGTTCAAAATGCTCCGTTCTCCGGATAAGCGCCGCCGTTCGATGGGAGAGAACTACCGGGATGTCCATGGTCGCCTCCTTGCCCCATGCACGCCGCGCCTCGCATTGACGACACGCCCAACCGCGGGCATACCAAAGGTTGCGGACGCACTCCAAACGTTGCTGTGCAGTTCTGTACAGCATAGTCAAAAAAGCGTCGCATAACTCGACGACGAAGCCCGAATTTCGGCCCCATCATTGAGTTATGCGACGCTTTGAGGAACAGGCGGATGACAAGGTAGGCGCGAAGGCGAACCGGATGGACGGGCAGCCCCACTTCGACGCGCAGCTCCGCCCGGTGCACACGTGGAGCACGGCCCCAGTTCGGCCGAGATGTCCGAACGGTCTGGCCCTCGTCTACTCCCCTTCTTCGCCTACTTCACCTCTATGAGCTCATAGCGGCTCGTACCCAAGCCGATCTTCTCGGCGTGCTCGATCATGCTCCGCCAATTGGTGTCGGGGTGCGTCATGTTGAAGTGATCGGGCTCGCAGCGTTCGGGCACGCCGTCGCCCGCCTCGAGCTTGGCGCGCATGTCCGTGAGCTCGGTATTCGGCAGCGCTGGCTGCGCGAGCGCCATGTCGATCGCCGCCTGGTCGATCGCCACGGGGTCAAAGCTCGCGAACATGCCCAGATCCGGCACGATGGGCGTATCGTTCTCGGGATGGCAGTCACAGTTGGGGCTGATGTCCATGGCGATGGAGATGTGGAAGTTCGGACGATCCTGCACCACGGCCTGCGTGTACTCGGCGATCTTGCAGTTGAGCACATCGACGGCAGCGTCGTACCCGGGGGCGATGGCATCTTGGTTGCACGCGCCGATGCAGCGCCCGCAGCCCACGCAGCGGTCGTGATCGATCTTCGCCACATGCACCGTGCGCGTCTGGCCGTTCGGCAGCTCACGCTCACGCGTATCCTCGAAGCTTACGGCGCCGTGCGCACAGATGCGCTCGCAGGCATGGCACCCGATGCACTTCTCCGCCGCGACATCGGGCTTGCCCGCCGCGTGCTGCTCCATCTTGCCCGCGCGGCTGCCGCCACCCATGCCGAGGTTCTTCATGCAGCCGCCGAAGCCTGCCTGCTCGTGCCCCTTGAAATGCGTAAGCGAGATGACGATGTCCGCGTCCATGAGCGCCTGGCCGATCTTCGCCTCTTTCACGTACTCGCCGTTCTTCACCGGCACGAGCGCCTCGTCCGTGCCCTTGAGGCCGTCGGCGATGATCACGTGGCAGCCCGTGGCGTAGGGCGTGAAGCCGTTCTGGTACGCGCAGTCGATGTGCTCGAGCGCGTTTTTGCGGCTGCCCACATAGAGCGTGTTGCAATCCGTAAGGAATGGCTTGCCGCCGAGCTCCTTCACCACGTCGGCGACGGCGCGCGCGTAGTTGGGGCGCAGGAAGCTCAAGTTGCCGAGCTCGCCGAAGTGAATCTTAATGGCGACGAACTTGTTCTCGAAGTCAATTTGATCGATGCCGGCACGACGAATGAGGCGCTTGAGCTTGTCGAGCTGGCTCTCGCGCCCATACGAGCGCAGATTGGTGAAGTAGACCTTAGCCGGCGTGGTTTCTGCCATATGCATTCCTTCCATATGTCCCCTCCGCTGAAAGCTCCGTGCGTATATTATCGCCGAAGTGAGGCCGTTGGGGCGAGGCGCGCGCCATAAAACCAGCCCATGCAATCAACGAAGTCTAGGACTAGAACCATGCGAAAGACGGGGCGTCGGCAGATTACGCCTCGGGGCGCCGCAAGCGTGACAGCCCCCCGGCACCGGTGTCACAAATGAGACAGTTTCACCCGGCACAAGTGTCTCACCTGGCACAAGCGTCACACGCCGAGTGCGCGCTGAGCAGCAGCCGTGATCCGCGCGACATCCTCCTCGGTCGGATGTGCGAGCGCCGCATCGAAGTTGTCGATCATCGCCTGGATGCGGGCGTCGCCGGGATTCTCGGCAAGCATCGCCTCGTAGCGCTTGCGCACGCCAGCGCCCATCTTCCCCTGGCACATAGCGCCGCCCAGGTATTCAACCGAGTCCGAAAGGTGCTTGCGAACGTTGCCCAGAATGCGCTCGAAGTATTCAGGGCTGCCCCCGAACCCCGCCGTGCCGAACAGGAACACGCGCTTGCCGGACAAACGCTCCAAAAACGTCGCCATCTCGGGGGCGCAATCGCCCTTATCGGTCCAAAAGCCCGCAAGCACGACCTCGGCCGCATCAACCGAAGCGCGGTCCACGGCGGCCGGATCATCCACGAACACGGCCTCGGAACCAGCCTTTTCCAATGCATCTACCAGTGCATTTGCCACCATGCGGGTGTTTCCGCCCTTGCTGTTCACCACAACGAGACACTTCATGACTGCTCCTTTACGCCGCCTCTGAACCGGTATCACCCTACCCCATCCAGCCAGCGCAGAACCGCTCAAAAAGTTCGAGGCTCGAATCGGAAGGTTTTCCACACATCGCCGAGTAGGTCGCACCACAAGAGCAGCAATCCCGCGCTACAGCTCGCGCCCTTCGTAGAGCTTGAGCGAGACGGCGGCAGAGATACCAAGCACCACGACCGTGAACGCGAGGAAGATCGCGAAGCACGTCGCCACGCCAGCAGGCGTCTCGATGAACCCCAGAAGCGAGGCGAGGTTGCCGAAGCTCATCGATCCGTTGTCCAAGATGCCGGTGCCGTTGATGATGAGCATGGGCCCCACGAAGAGCAGCACGGTGATCATGGGCAGCCATTGCGTGGTCTTGTTCTGTCCGAACTTGAAGTAGATGGGCGTCTCGATCGACGCGATCAGCGAGCCAAGCGCCATGCAAAACGCGGTAGAGAAAACCTCTCCCAGGAACATGCCCTCGTCAAACGCGATCGCATTCGAAAGGCCGAACGGAAGCTCAACGGCACTCCCCAAAGCCAGGATGAGCAGGCAGGCAGCCCAGCCCGCCGCCATGCCCAGGAACCCGAGCGTCACGATGACGCCGTAGCGGCCGAGCACCACATCGCGGCGGCTCACCGGCATGGTCAGCCGGAAGGCGCCCCAGTTGCTCTGCTCGTCGTAAGCGCTCGCCGACATGCAGCCCATCATGAAGAACATCGTGGTGAGAATCGCCGGCGCGGCCACGATCGAACCCATGCCCGCCGAAACGAATATCGAGACGAAAAAGCCAACGCCCATGAGCTGCTTGATGTAATCGCGGAAAATCGTCATTTCCATAAGGTACGCGCGCTTCATTTACCGCACACCACCTTTCAGGGTAAGGGAGAGATAGTCGTCGATGGACATCCGGTCGCACGGAACGTTGGGGAAGTTCTCGGCGAAGACAAAGCGATCGGGAACGAGCAGGTCGATGCCATAGTCGTTCTTGCGGTAGCGCAGCTGGCCCTCGGGGATGATGCCGCTTGCGCAGATGCGCTCGAACTCCGCCACGCGGCAGCGGGCGATGCCCATCTCGTCGGTGATTTCGTCTTTAGCCAAGTCGAAGACGATCCTTCCCTCATCGATGCAGAGCACCCGGTCCGCGATGCGCTCGAGGTCGGAGGTAATGTGGCTCGACATGAGGATGGCGCGCCCAGGCATGGCGACGAAATCGAGCAATCGGTCGAGGAGCTCGTCACGAGCCATGGGGTCGAGACCCGCCGTGGCCTCGTCTAGGATGAGCACGCGGGCATCGTGGCTGAGCGCACAGGCGAGGCTGAGCTTCATGCCCATGCCGCGCGAGAGCTCCTTCACCTGCTTGGTAGCTGCAAGATCGAAATCGTGCGTGAGCTGCTCGAACATGCGAGGATTCCATGAGGCGTACGCATGGGAGAATACGCGCCCCACATCGGCGACGCGAAGGTGCCCGGGCATGGAGATCGTGTCGAAAACCACACCGATGCGCTCCTTCGTCCCGGCGTGCATGGGGCGGGAGAGCTCGTTCGACGGAACGCCGAGGATGGAGCTCTCGCCTCCATCGAGGTCGATGAGGCCGAGCAGGGCCTTGATGGTAGTCGACTTGCCGGCGCCGTTCTTGCCAACGAAGCCGACGACCTCGCCCTCGCTCACAGAGAGGCTCACGTTATCGAGCGAAAAACCGTCATAGTGCTTGATGATTCCGCGCGCCTCGATGAGCGGGACGTCCTGCGCGGCACCCGGGACCTGCCCCCGGCTTTCGACAATCGTCATCGTACTGTCCTTTCGGTTGACCCTGGGACCGAGGTGTCAAATCGGTCAAATTGGGACTGTCCCGTTTTGGCTCCGTTTTGACTCACCGTATTTGACATTTCGGCCCCGTCATCAGTCCCCGTCTTCGAGCTGCAAGGTGAACATCTCGGTAAGCTCGGTCTTCGAGAGGCCCATGGCGCGGCCGGCATCGACCGCCTGCCCCATGAGCTCCTCCACCTGGCGCAGCTGCTCCTCGCGGATGAGCTCCGCATTGCCTCCGGCGACGAAGCTTCCTTTGCCTTGGACCGTCTCAATGAAGCCATCAGCCTCAAGGTCGGCGTAGGCGCGCTTCGTGGTGATAGCACTCACCCGCAGACTGTTCGCCAGCGCGCGAATGCTTGGGAGCTGTTCGCCCTCGGCAAGCTCGCCGGAGAGGATCATGGCCTTGATTTGACCCGTGATCTGCTCGTAGATGGGCTTGCTGCTCGCGTTGGAGATGATGAGTTCCACGAATCCGAATCCTTTCCGTTACCTGGATGAGCGAACGCGAAACCTCGACGCCGCACATCCGCAGCGCCCAACGGGGCGTCCCCCGCCGGGCAACAGGCTTGCCGGACGTCTCGGTAAGCCTGTTTGGGTATAGTGTGTATACCCGTTAAGTACAGTATATACACACCTATACACAATGCAAGAAGTTTTTAGATGAAACGCAGACACCCGGTGTCTACGATTTACGATTCAACACGCGCGAAAATGAATCGCGAACACCGGGTGTCTATGATTCATTTGACGCGCGGACACCGGGTGTTGGCGCGTCACGCCCCCGCCAACGTGACAGTTTTCCTTGGCACCGCTGTCGCGCAGCGAGCCGCTTCGCTTAGGCGTGGGTGAACTGCGAGGTATAGAGCTCGGCGTAGGCACCGCCCGCGGCAAGCAGCTCGTCGTGCGTCCCACGCTCGATAATCTCCCCATCGCGCATTACCAGAATGCAATCGGCATTGCGAATGGTGCTCAACCGGTGCGCGACGATGAAGCTCGTCCTTCCTTCCATGAGCTCGTCGAACGCGCGCTGCACCTGAAGCTCGGTGCGGGTGTCGATACTCGAGGTCGCTTCATCGAGCAAAAGGATGGCAGGATCGGTGAGCATCACGCGCGCGATGCACAGCAGCTGACGCTGGCCTTGGCTAAAGGTGCCGCCGTCTTCGGGAATCACCGTGTCGTAGCCCTGCGGCAGAGCGCGGATGAACGAATCGGCTCGCGCTCGCTCCGCCGCCGCAATGACCTCCTCGCGCGTCGCATCGGGCTTGCCGTACGCGATGTTGTCGTGCACCGTGCCCTCGAAGAGCCACGACTCCTGCAGCACCATGCCGAAAGCGCGGCGCAGACTATCACGCGCGATGCACGCGGTATCTGCGCCATCCACGCGAATTTCACCAGCATCCACATCGTAGAAGCGAAGCAGCAGGTTGATGAGGGTCGTCTTGCCGCAGCCCGTTGGTCCCACCAAGGCGTAGCGCTGCCCCGGCTGGGCGTGCACGCAGATATCCCTCAGCAACGGGCGGGTGGGAACGTAGGAGAAATCCACGTGCGCGAGCTCGACCTCGCCCCGAGCATCCACCAGCTCTATGGCACCGGGAACATCGGGTTCTTCTTCAGGAGCATCCGTGAGCGCAAAGAGGCGCCGCGCCGAGGCGAAGGCGGCCTGAATCTGCGTGATCACGCCGGTGATCTCGTTGAACGGCTTCGTGTACTGGTTGGCATACGAGAGGAAGGTCTGAACGCCGCCCACCGTGAGCGCCGCCGGCCATCCAGTGATGACGCAGATGCACCCCATGACCGCAACGATGGCGTAGATCACGTTGTTCACGGCACGCGTTCCCGGGTTGGACAGCGAGCTCAAGAACTGGGCCCGCTCGCCCGCCACATACAGCTTCTGGTTGAGGGAGTCGAACCCCTCGAGCACCTCGTCGCCGTGGGCGAACACGTCGACGAGCTTCTGGCACCCCACGAGCTCCTCGACGTACCCGCCGAGCTGCCCTTGGATGCGTTGCTGGTCGATGAAGCTCGAATGGGAGAACCGTGCGATCGCGGAGGCCACAAGCACCGAGAGCGGCGTCACGAGCACCACGACCACGGCCATGGGAACCGAGATCGACAGCATGAACGCGAGCGTGCCCACGATGGTCACGATACCGGTAAAGAACTGAGTGAGCCCCTGGAGCAAGCCGTCGCCAACTTGATCGGCGTCGTTGACCACGCGACTCATGAGGTCGCCGTGCGCATGGCCGTCGATGAACGAGATGGGCATGCGGCTGAGCTTGTCGTTCGCTTGGGTGCGCAAATCGCGCACGGTCTCGTAGGCGAGGCGATTCACGCAGTACCCCTGCACCCACTGGAAGGCGGCCGCGCCCACAATGACCGCGATGAGCTGCAAGAGGAGAGGCGCGAGCGCGCTGAAGTCCACCCGGCCCGCCGCTATGATGCAGTCGATCCCGCGCCCCACAAGAATGGGCACATAGAGCTGGAGCACGACCGAGATGGCCGAGGCGGCAAACGACAGCAAGAACGAGCCCAGATGCGGACGAATGCACCCGATGAGCCGGCCGAGCACCTGGCCTGTAGTGAGCGTGCTCTTGAGCGAATCGTCCCGGCCGTCCGGCGCGTCGGGGCCGCCCGAAGCGCCGCCAGCACCGCCCGAGATACTCGAGGCAACCGTCGCCACCGAGCCCACCGCACCGTACGGATTAGCCATGGCGCACCTCCTCATGACGTGAGACAGTTGTACCGGGTGAAACTGCCTCATCCTCGACGCCTTGGGAGGCGCAGATCTCTTGGTAGATGGCACAGGTACGAACAAGCTCGTCGTGCGTGCCGAGCCCCACCACGTTGCCGCGGCGCATGACACAGATGAGGTCCGCGGCGCGCACGCTGGCAACGCGTTGCGAGACCACCACAACGGCCGGGGGCAGCTCCCCAGACGCAGCAGCGTCGCGCCCGTACGACGCAAGCGCCACGCGCAGGGCGGCGTCGGTCTTATAGTCGAGCGCGGAGGCCGAATCGTCCAGAATCAGCAGCTTAGGCGCCCCAAGGAGCGCTCGTGCGATGGTAAGGCGCTGGCGCTGGCCGCCGGAGAAATTCTTGCCGCCCGCCTCAACCGGGGCATCGAGACCGTCGGCCAGCGTGCGAACGAACTCCGACGCCTGTGCAAGCTCGAGAGCACGCCAAAGATCATCGTCCGTGGCCCCCGCATCGCGCCAGATGAGGTTGGAGCGGATGGTTCCCGAAACGAGCATAGCCTGCTGGGGCACCATGCCCACGACCTGCCTAAGCTGCTTGAGCTGCCACGCGCGCACATCGCGGCCAAGCACCTCGACCGCCCCTTCCGTCGCGTCGTAGAGCCGCGGGATGAGCGAGACGAGCGTCGACTTGCCCGACCCCGTTCCGCCGATCACGCCGAGCGTCTGTCCCGGCATGAGTGCGAGCGTCGCATCGTGCACGGCGTCCGCAGCCGCGCCGGGATAAGCAAAAGAGACGTTGCGCAGGGCAAGTGTGGGGACTTGCTCCGCCGCGTCCGGCAGTCCCGCGCCATCCGCACGTTCCGCCACACCCGGCAGCCACGCCGAGCCCCACAGCTCTACGGGCTCGGCGCCCTCGTCGGTCACGCTCGGCTGGCACGCGAGCACCTCGCTCACGCGCGCGGCCGAGGCGCTCGCCTTGGTAAACACCACCACGAGATTCGCCACGTATACGATAGAAAGCAGCGCCTGGGTCATGTAACTCACAAAGGCCACGACCTGACCCTGCGTGAGCTCGCCGATGTTCACCTGGATACCGCCCGCCCAAAGGATAGCGCAAACAGCGAGGTACATCACCAGAAACGTCACAGGGTTGAGCACCGAGGAGAGCCTGCCGACCGCAATGGCGGTAGCAGCTTGATCTTGGGCTGCATCGGCGAGGCGCCGCCGCTCGTGCCCCTCTCTAACAAAGGCGCGCACCACGCGAACGCCCGACAACCCCTCGCGCACGATGAGCGCGATGCGGTCGAGCTTTGCCTGCATACTGCGGTAATACGGAATGCATGCCTTCATGACAAACCAGAAGAGACCGCCCACAACGACCATCGACACGACGAAGATGAGCCCGAGCCGCACGTCGATAGCGAGCGCAGCGACAAGCGAGCCCACGGCCAGAAACGGCCAGCGCATGAGCTGCCGTATGCCGAGCGCGATGGCAAGCTGAACCTGGTTGACGTCGTTGGTGATGCGTGTGGTGAGCGAAGGCGTACCAAAGCGGTCGAGGTCAGCATGCGAAAGCGCGTTGATGTGCTCGTACAGGCTGTGGCGGATGCTCGTGCCCATGCCCTGCGACGCGCGCGAGGCCATCTTCTGGCAGGCGAGGGCGAAGAGGATGGCCACGGCGGCCATCGCGAGAAGGATTCCACCGCCTGTGAGCACGGGCTGCACGCTGCGCGTGCCCACGCCCGCGTCGATCATATAGGCCACAATGATGGGTGTGAACAGGTCGAACACGACTTCGATGAGCTTGCAGAGCGGACCGAGAACAAGGTTCGCGCGGTACGAGCCACCGAAGCGTTTGAGGAGCTTGAACATAGACCGCCTTCGGTAGGGCAATGGATTGCTCAAGCCATGATAGGGCAAGCGGGTTGAGCTCGCAAAACGAGACGCGGCGCTCGTCATGAAGACGCAACGAGGATTTGACGAGGTGCAGACAAAGATAAAAGCGCCCGTGCGCTCGATGGATCCGGGTGCCCGGCAGAGGCTCCTTATGGCTGCTTCCTCCCGGACCTGACCAGGTTCGGAACATATCGTCACCCGAACCCATCGAGCGCGCTAGGCGCTTGGTCTATGGTACCCGCTTCCACCGCCGCCGTCTAGGAAAACATCGATTAACCCCAACAGAAGAAAAACCGCGACACGCCCGCCTCTGCATACTTGGAATTTACGGCGCTCATAGCGGCATGTGTGGAGTTCCCAGCAGCACCCCCTCGCCCAGCGCTCGGAAAATCCAGGAGCCGCCAGCCTTATAGCAGATACGCGCGGATGACGGCTTCGCCGGCGGCACGGAGGTTGGCGCGTGTCTGGCTGGGGTCGAGAGCATGGGAGAGATCCATCGGCCTACGCACGATGGGCAGAACGAGGTCAACTCCTTGCTCGCACACGGCGTCAAGATCATCGGCTCGGCCACCCACCACAGCAACCACGGGCACGCCGGCGGCCCGGGCGCGGCGCGCCACGCCGAGCGGTGCCTTGCCGCCCGCCGTCTGGCCGTCCATCATTCCCTCGCCGGTTACCACTACATCGCAGTCGCGCAGCGCCTCATCGAACCCGGAACGATCAAGCACCGCATCAATCCCAGGCGTGAGCGCGCCCCCAAGCGCGAGCACCGCCGCACCCAAACCGCCCGCTGCACCCGCTCCGGGTACACCGGCCAGCGAACGGAAGCGCGGGGTAGACACCGCGCGACACGCCGCATCGAGCAGCGCCCCGTAGCGGACCATCCAGCGGTCGTAAGTATCGAGCGCGTCGGGGTCTTGGGCCAGCCCCTTCTGCGGGCCAAAAACGCGCAGGGCGCCTCGCGATCCCACCAACGGATTCGTCACATCCGAAAGCGCGATAAGGCGCACGGGTCCGAGCGCCTGCACCGCCGGCGCTAGATCGATAGAAGCGACCTTCTCAAGTCCCGCGAGACCCGTTGGGATGTCCCGACCGTCCGCATCGAGCAGCCGCGCGCCGAGCGCCTGCAGAAATCCCGCACCGCCGTCGTTGGTCGCGCTCCCTCCAAGGCCGAGGTAGATGGTTTGCGCGCCGCACGCAATCGCGTCGAGCACCAGCTCGCCTACGCCGTAAGTCGTGGCCGCGAGCGCAGCTTGGGGAGTTCGGTCAGAGCTACCGAGGCCCGCGACGACCGCCATCTCGATGAACGCTTCATGGGAAGTGCTGACGGGGCACTCGGTGCCGTGCCCGCTCTCCTCGTGTGCTGCGGAGAATACGTCGCTCGCTTCTGTTGAACGCACGGATTCCGAATCTGCAGCGGAGCCGGCAATCGCTGCTGAAGGCACGTTACCTGCAGCATCGGACAGCAAGTATTCAGCGGAAATAACGCGTCCGAACGCGTCGTGCGCCTGCGCCGCGCGCCTCGTCGTTCCACCCGATGCCGCGAGCGCCTCCCCCGTCCCTTCTCCTCCGTCTCCGATAGGCATAGCCGTCACCCGCGCATTCGGGCACGCATGGAGAATGCCCTCAGTCACCCATGCTTCTGCCTGAGCGCTCGTGGCGGAACCTTTAAAGGAGTCGATTGCCAGGAGCACACGGGGAGAGGGACCCAACAAAGTGGCAGCGTGCGCACCGTCCGCGGCACGGGAAGCGGAGCCCGGCTGGGCAGCGGCACGCGCGCCGTCCGCGGTAAGGCCGGTCACGCCGCCCGCAGCTGTAGCACGCACACCGTCCGCGGCAAGGCAGCCCTCGCTGCCCGCAGCCGCAGCATGAGCGCCTTCGGCACACAACGCCGTCGCAGCCACCGCATCTCGCCCACGGCACTGAGTCAACATAGAGCCGTTTCGAGAACGCAGGGCCTCGTCTCGTTTCGAGACGTGCGCGTCGTTCGCACGCCCCTCACCCCGAAGCTCGGCAAAAAAAGCTTTGAGCACACCCGCGCACTCGTTGGAAAGCACGCCCGCCGTCACCTCGAACGCATGGTTGAGCCGTCGGTCGGCATTCAGCTGGTAAAGCGACCCAAGCGCGCCGGCCTTGGGGTCGGCCGCGCCGTAAACGCAGCGGGTCACGCGCGCGTTCACCATAAGACCCGCACACATAACGCAAGGCTCGAGGGTCACGTACACCGTGCAGCCCGTGAGCCGCCAGCGTCCGAGCGCGCGGGCTGCCGCGACCATCGCCGAGAACTCTGCATGCGCAGAGGGATCTTCGTCCAGCTCACGACGGTTGTGCGCCCGGGCGATGATCTCGCCTTCGTAGACCACAACAGCCCCGATGGGCACCTCGCCTTCCGCCGATGCCGCATGCGCCTCGGCCAGCGCCTCGCGCATGAAGCGCTCGTCGAGCCTGCTCAGAGACATGTCGATATTCCGCTCGTCGCCCACGGCCGCCCCTCTTTCTCACGCCGGTCGGTATTCGATGCTATCATTACCTACCACGGAGAGATGGCAGAGCGGTTGAATGCGGCGGTCTTGAAAACCGTTGGGCGCGTGAGCGTCTCGAGGGTTCGAATCCCTCTCTCTCCGCCATAGGCGCTCGAAGCCCGTGCCGGTCAGCCGGCTCGGGCTTTTTTCTGCAGCAGGTGAGGGATTCGAACCCTGTGAAGATGCGGAGCCGAGGAAACGCGGAGTGTTTTCCAGCGAAGCACGCGAGGCCGCGCGAGCGGCCGCAGCGGACGGCGGCGCGAAACGGCGCCCCGAATCCCTCTCTCTCCGCCATAGACGCTCGTAGCCCGTGCCGGTCACCCGGCTCGGGCTTTTTTCTGCAACGAGCGAGAGATTCGAACCCACACAGCGCCTCACCCAAAACGTGTACACGAGCGTCAAAATCTAGCCGAAAAACGGCGATTCGTGACGCTCGTGTACACGTTTTGCGCAGCAGGGGGGTGCACTGATGAGGGCTCGAGGCAATAAGCCCGAAGTGCGGGCGAAGCGGTGCGCCACACGCGCCCCATGCACGCGAGCGAGCGCAACGGCGCACGCACCACGCGAATGCACGCGAGCGAGCGAAGTGATGCTCGCCCAAGCCCGCCGCAGCCCCTACTCAGCCCCAGCAAGGCCGTAAACGCAGGAGGCCCCGCTTCCCCTTGTTCCGTAATCCGCAGCGCGCAGCGCGAGGACATCGGAACAAGGGGAAGCGGGGCCTCCGCCGGGAATGAACGACCTATGCGACCTTAACGATCCAGCCCTCGGGGCCCTCAATCTCGCCAGCCTGAATACCGGTGAGCGTCTCACGCAGCTTCTGCATGACCGGGCCCACGTGCTCCATGCCGCCCTCGCCGAAGACGATCTCTTCGTCGCCGTTCACGACCTTGCCCACCGGGCTGATGACCGCCGCCGTGCCGCACATGACGCACTCGACGAACGCACCCGCCTGGACCTCGGCGAACTTGACCGGTCGCTCCACCACGGTCATGCCGAGCATATCGCGTGCCACCTGCACCAGGCTACGGCGCGTGATGGACGGCAGAATGGAGTTGGTGTGGCTCTGCGGCACCACGAGCGCGCCGTCCTGGTCAACGAAGAGGAAGTTGGCACCACCAGACTCCTCAACATAGGTGTGAGTCATGGGGTCGAGGAACATGTTGTCGGCAAAGCCCTCGGCATGTGCCTGAACGCTCGGATACAAGCTCATGGCGTAGTTGAGGCCGGCCTTGATGGCGCCGGTACCGTGCGGTGCGGCGCGGTCGTACTCGGGCACCTTGAGCGCGACGGGCTTCACGCCGCCGGAATAGTACGGGCCCACGGGCGTCACGAGGATGCGGAACTGGTACTCGTTCGCCGGCGCCACGCCGATGACCTCGCCCGTTGCCACCATGAACGGACGAACGTAGAGCGTAGCGCCCGAGCCGAACGGCGGCACCCACGCCTCGTTGGCCTTGACGACCATCTTAACGGCCTCGATGAACTTGTCCTCCGGGAAGGGCGGCATCACGATGCGGCGGGCGGAGTCGGCCATGCGGGAGGCGTTGAGGTCCGGGCGGAAGCAGACGATGTCGCCGTCTTTGGTGGTATAGGCCTTGAGACCCTCGAAGACCTCCTGGCAGTAATGGAAGATGCCCGCGCACTCGGAGAGCGTGAGGCTGTGATCGGTGGTGAGGCCGCCCTCCTCCCAAGCGCCGTCCTTGTAGTTGCAGACGTAGCTGTAGTCCGTGGGCTGATAGGCGAAGCCGAGGCTACCCCAGTCGATATCCTTCTTCTCTGCTGCCATGGGTGCTCCCCTCGTATCGATACGTTGAACCGTGCGCAAACGCAGAGCGCAATCGCGTGCCCTTTATGGTACTCCGTTCGCACGCGTCACCGAGAGGTTTCTTGCTTATGAGCGATTTGTTAACGGATAACGCGGCAGGGGCGCGGACCTGGGGGCGATTTGTTAACGGATAACGCAACGAGGGGAGTGGATCTGGGAGCCATTTGTTAACGGATGACGCGGACCTGGGGGCCATCTGTTAACGAACGCCGCGGCAAGAGAGCGTGTACCCTAGGAAAACACCCAGCTTTTGGAGAACCACCCTCTCGCATGAGGTCACCTCGTGAAGGGCGCGAGCTCTTTTTCTTAATCCTAGTAATTCGCTATACTTAGCCGAAAACACTCGGGCGCCCAGGCTTCGCGCCGCCCGCCCCGAGCCGCCGGCCGAACATGGGACAGGCCCTGCCGCAGCGCCCCATCTCGCCCGCACGCCCGCCATCATGCCAAAAGGGGCAGCTATGAGCTTTATCGACACCATTCGCGAAGATATCGGCACCGTCAAGACGCACGACCCCGCCGCCCAAAGCGACTTCGTGATCTTCCTCTCCTACCCCGGCCTTCATGCCAAGTGGATGCACACGCCCGAGCACTGGCTGTGGAACCACGGGGCACGCGGCCCCGCGCGCGTGCTGAGCCAGGTCACGCGCTTTTTCACCGGCGTCGAGATTCACCCCGCAGCGCAGTTAGGGCGTCGTTTCTTCATCGACCACGCCATGGGCGTCGTCATCGGCGAGACCACCGTGGTGGGCGATGACTGCGTGCTCTACCAGGGCGTCACGCTTGGCGGAACGGGCAAGGAGTGCGGCAAGCGCCACCCGACGCTTGGCAACAACGTCACGGTGGGCGCCGGCGCCAAGGTGCTTGGCAACATCCAGATCGGCGACAACGTCAAGGTGGGCGGTAATTCCGTTGTGGTAAAAGACGTGCCCGAGAACTGCACCGTCGTAGGCATTCCCGGGCGCGTGGTGCGGCGCAACGGCTGCCGCATCGTCGAGGAGACCTATAACCGCGACAAGCACCGCGAGAACATGCCCGACCCGGTCGAGGAGCAGTCGCGCCTGAACCGCGAGGGCATTCGCAAGAACCATCAGCGCATCGGTGACCTTGAAAAGCAGGTAGCCGACATGGAACGCCAGCTCGCCGAGCTTACCGAGCTTGTCAATCAGTTCGTTCAGCAACAGCAGAAGAGATAGAGACGGTCGGGCCGGTTCCCATCCGACATGAAAATGGCCCAGCTGGGACGCAGTAAAAAAGTTCGAGGCTCGAGTCGGAAGATTTTTCGCGACCCGCCGAGTAAGCGCCTTGCTCACATTGGCGCGACCTGCGGTTTTGGTAATGCGTAAGCGGGGTCTACTCGGCTTGTCCGCAAAAACCTTCCGACTCGAGCCTCGAACTTCTCCGCAACGTTCAAAAACGCCCAAAACAGCAGGGGCCGGCCCCAAGGCCAGCCCCAAAACCCGCGAAAATCCCTACGAGGAGCTCTTGCTAGCTGCGCTCGGCGAGGTTGATGCCGTTCGCCCAACCCCAGCGCGGGGTCACCGTCGTGCCGTAGAAGCTGATCCAGTAGTCGAGGTTCTGTGTCTCGATGTTGCCCACGTTATGCATGACCCTGTTATCGCCAATGTAGATGCCAATGTGCCCGTAGATGCGCCCGGCCGAGGTATGGCTGTGCGTTGACACGGCAATGAGCATGCCCACCTGCAAGTTCGCCTTGCTCGAGCTTGTGCACCAGGCGTTATACATGTCGTTCGCGTTGCCTCGCACGCGGCTAAACCCCGCGTTCTGCATCACCTGAGAGACCCACAGCGCGCAGTAGCCGCTACCCGGAGACGGCGTATAGTAGCACGAGTTGACGACGCGCTTCTGCGCCCCGCTCGCCGCACTGTAATCCTGACCGCTTCCGCGCTCGGGCAGAACCGGGGGATTGGGGTTCTGCGACGCCGCGGCCTCCTGGCGCCTGCGCTCCTCCTCGGCCTCGGCCTCCGCAGCGGCGAGAATCTCCGCATCGCGCTGAGCGATGAGATCTTTGACCTCGCTATCGAGGTTGTTCAGAAGCTCCTGCGTCTCCTGCTGCTTGGCCTGCATCTGCGACAGCTGCTCGGCCTGCTGGGTCTTGAGCTCCTCGAGCTGGGCCTTCTGCTCCTCGAGCTGGGCCTTCTGCTCCTCGAGCTGCGACTGAATCTGCTCAATCTGCGCGATGACGGCGCGGTCCTGCTCGTTCACCTTCTCGAGGTAGTACGCGTTCGAGATAAGGTCGTCGAGCGTCGTGGCCGAGAGCAGCACCGAGAGCGCCTCGTTGCCGCCCGTTTTGTAGTTCGTCGCGACACGGTCGGAAAGCAGCGCCTGGTTCTCTTCCAGTTCTGCCTGCTTTTCCTCAATTTGCTGCTCGGTATCTACGATCTGCTGCTCGACATCCTCGATCTGGCTGAGCGTCTCATCTTGCTGCTTGCTGAGCTCCTGATACTGGGTCGAGATTTCGTCGAGCTGCGCCTGGACCTCGTCGTACTTCGCCTGCGCATCGCTCAAGGCGTCGAGCGTCTCCTGCGTGGCCTGGGGCGTAGCGAACGCGCGCACCGGATTGGCGAAGAGCGTCGCCGCGCCCGCCATGGCGAGCATGGCCTTGAGAGCGGAGCGCCGCGAGACGGCAGCCGCTTCGCCGCGTGCCGCACGGCCTCCATCGCCTGATGCAGGGGTGTCCATCGCCTGACAATGGCCACTCTGAGCGGTGGTTGATGGATGAAGTTGCGCCCCGTCTGCGCAAGACGAGGATGCGTGATCGTGGTGTGACATACGTGCTCCGATGTAAGTGTGTTTATATGTCGCCCTTCGCATAAGGATAGCGCATTCCGTCGCGCTCCGGGGCCCGAGTGGGATATTCATCGCTCCTCCCATGCGTCGCAACTCGCCCTTCATGCAACGGCTATACTTTTGGAAGCACATCGCGCACCAAAGCAGGAGCAGCGCGTTCAGGCAAACCCAACGTGAGGAGCTTTCATGGCACAGACACTTGCACCCCAGGATACCTGCGTTCTCGTTACCGGCGGAGCTGGGTTCATCGGCTCCCACACCGTGGTCGAGCTGCTTCAGCGCAACTACAAGGTGGTCGTGGTCGACAACTTCTACAACGCGAGCCCCGTTGCCCTCGACCGCGTGCGCGAGATCGTTGGGCCCCAGGCCGCCGAAAACCTTGTCTTCTACGAGGCAGACGTGAATGATCGCGACGCCCTCACCAAGATCTTCGACGCCGAGCAGCCCTCCCGTGTCATCCACTTTGCCGGCTACAAGGCCGTGGGTGAAAGCGTGCAGAAGCCCATCGAGTACTACCAGAACAACATCGGCAACACGCTCACCCTTGTTGATGTCATGCGCGAGCACGGCTGCAAGGACATCATCTTCTCAAGCTCGTCGACCGTCTACGGCGACCCGGACAACCCGCCCGTGACCGAGCAGGACCCCAAGAAGCCCGCCACCAACCCCTACGGCTGGACCAAGTGGATGATCGAGCAGATCCTCATGGACCTGCACACCGCCGATCCGGAGTGGAACGTCGTGCTACTGCGCTACTTCAACCCCATCGGAGCTCACCCCTCGGGTCTCATCGGCGAGGATCCCAAGGGCATCCCCAACAACCTCGTGCCCTACGTGGCGCAGGTGGCCGTGGGCAAGCGCCCGTTCGTGCAGGTCTTCGGCGACGACTACCCCACGCCCGATGGCACCGGCGTGCGCGACTACATCCATGTGGTCGACCTCGCCTGCGGCCATGTCGCAGCGCTTGAATGGATGAACGGCCGCTCCGAGGTGGGCATCTTCAACCTGGGCACGGGCACCGGATCCTCCGTGCTGGACGTCATCCACGCCTTCGAGAAGGCCTGTGGCAAGGAGCTGCCGTACCAGATCTGCCCGCGCCGCGCCGGCGACATTGCAGCCAACTGGTGCGATGCCACCAAGGCTGAGCAGGAGATGGGCTGGAAGGCGCAGTACAACATCGACGACATGTGCCGCGACTCCTGGAACTGGCAGTCCAAGAACCCCGACGGCTTCGCCACCGCCCAATAAGTCATTTAGGGACGGGGTTGTTTTGGCTCAATGAGTCAAAACAACCCCGTCCCATTTTGCACCACGAATGAAAGCTTGCACCATGGCCAACGCCTTCGCCGCATACCTCGCCGAGCACCACCATGATCTGGACGCGTATCTGGATTCGTTCTTTACGGAACAAACCCAGCATGCAGACCTTGAGCGCTACCTGTACGCACCGCTCGCCGCCTTTTCCGCCAACGGCGGCAAGCGGCATCGCCCTCTCATCTGCATGCTCGCGGCACGCGCCGTGGGCGGTGATTCCGCTCGCGCCCGAAGCGCCGCGGCGGCAATCGAGCACTTCCAGAGCGCGGCCCTCATTCACGACGATATCGCCGACAAAGGCCAGCTGCGGCGCGGCAAGCCTTGCATGTACCTCACGGAAGGCGTAGGCCGCGCCATTAACTGCGGCGACTACGACATCACGCTTTCCACCGACGCCGTGCTCCGCGACGAAGCGCTCGACGCTCCCCTCAAGCTCCGCGTACTCGGCGAGCTGACCGCCATGATGCAGCGAACCGTCGAAGGACAGGCGCTCGACCTGGGCTGGGTGCAAAACGAGCGCTTCGACCTCACGGTTCAGGATTACCTCACCATGGCAACGCTCAAGACCGCGCACTACAGCGGCGCCGTGCCGCTCGCGGTGGGGGCGATGGTGGGAGGAGGAAGCGAGCAGCAGGTAGAAGCTTTGCGCAGCTTTGGCTTGGCAACCGGCCTGGCTTTCCAGATCCAAGACGACCTCTTGAACCTTGTGGGGGATGCGGGCGACAAGGATTTCCGCAACGACATCACCGAGGGCAAGCGGACCCTTGTAGCCGTTCATGCCCTGGAGCACGCCGAATCCGAGACCCGGCGTGAGCTTGTTGAAATCTTGCGCAGCGGCACCCAAGATGCCGCCCTACTCGAACGCGCTGTGGAAATCTTCGATGAGACGGGCTCGATCGCCTTTGCCCACGACTATGCCCTCCGCCTGACCGAACGCGCCAAGGAGGAGCTCTCTGGCATCGAGCTCGAAAACGACTGTCGCGAGCTGCTCCTTTCCATGGCCGATTTCTTCGTCGAACGCCTCAGCTAGCGCGTGGGGCGCGTGGGATACGCGGATCGCATGGGGTGTCGATGCCCCATGAATCGTGCACACCTGGTGTCTGCGTTTCATTTCTGAGCAGACGGACCGCTCGAGCTTCCGCGACCTGCACTTTGACGCTTCAACACCGGGTGTCTGCGTTTCATGCTTAGCGCAGGCGCCGGCTCACGAGAACGCCCACAAGCGCTAGCACCACTGCGACTGCCAGCGATATGCCCGTAACCAGATAATTGCCCGAGCCAAAGGACGATGCCGCAACCGTCGACGTGACGATCGAGGGGATGCGACCCACCGTGGTGATGAGCAGGACCGGAAGAAACCGCGCTCGGGTAAGGCCGGCGAAGTACGTGAGGAAATCCTTGGGCGTGCCCGGAATCAGGAAAACGATGAACATAACGAGCTCGAGCCGGCGTTCGTCGCGCAGCCACGAGAAACGGTCGAGCATCGAGCGGTCGAAGAAGAGCCCCACGACGCGCCAACCCCAGCGATGAACGGCCCAGTATACCAAGGTTGTTGCGAGCGCACTCGCCACCAGGCAAAGCGCCGTGCCCTCCCAGAAACCGAAGGCATAGCCGCTCGCAAGCTCGATGGGCTCACCCGGGAGGAACGCGAGCACCACCTGAATCATATTGATACCGATCATCGCAAGGCGGCTCAGCACGCCCCATTGGTCCACGAAGGCGCGCACCGCTCGGGCATCCATGAGCCACGCGACGGCACCGGGCACGTAGCGCCAGCAGGCAATGCCGAGCAACGCACCCATGACAACCAACACCGCAATCACGATGACGCGCTTGCGCCGAAGAGCCGCAGAGGCTCCCGCCTCAAGCTTCGCTGCCGCGCGAGCGGATCCGGGCGCCTGCGGGATGCCCGGCGCACGATTCTCCACCTGCTCCATCATCGGTTCTCCTCGTTCGTATCCACGGCGAACGTAGCCGTCACACAGGCACCGCCGCCCTCAAGATTTCCCAGCTCAACTGCACCACCGTGCAAGCGCGCGAGCGTGCGCGCGATATTGAGCCCCAGGCCGAAATGCTCGGCCGATTTGGCCTCGCTGTAGAAAGGATCGCACCCGTGGTGCAGCGCCTCCGCCGTGAACCCGCGGCCATCGTCTGTGACCACAAGCTCCAGGCGCATGTCGCCGCGCGCTCCCGCAGCGAGCGAGCCCTGCTCGGGCTGCAGCAAATCAACGCTCACCGTCACCTTCGAACGCGCATGGTCGCAGGCGTTGCCCAGCAGATTGCCCAGTACCTCCTCAACCAATTGCATATCGATGGAGAGGGGCTCGGGGCACGGCTCGGCGGCGCGTTCGGCGTCCGGCACGACGACGTGCCCGTCACCCGCTCCGACAGCACCCCCGGCATCCGGCACGGCAACGCTCCCGTCACCCGCCCCGGCAGCGCGCATGCCGTCGCCCAACGAGAAGAGCAGCTTGCAGCCGTTCCCGCGCGTGGCAACATAGCCCGCCGCCTGGCGCTCGAGAACGCGGGCAACATCGGATGGAGCGCATGCCGACCGCATGACCTCGCGGTCTTCCAGCTTGGTAACACGGCTCATAAGCTGCGCGTAAGATTCCAGGCGGTCGGCTTGGCCGGAAAGCGTGTCGAGCGTCTTGCGCACGTCCTCCCCACTTCCCGCACGATTGGCCTTCATGCGCGCCATTTCGAGCGTTCCCTTGAGCACCGTCACCGGCGTGCGCAGATCGTGCGCGAACGCAGCGTTAAGACGCCTGCGATCCTCGGCCGTGCGCCATAGCTCGCGCTGGGTGGCGAGCAGCGAAGACCGCATGCCCTCCATCGCCGCTCCGAGGCGCCCCAGCTCGCGCCCGCGCACAGCACCAATCTGAAAGTCGAGGTCCTGCCGCGCAATTCGGTCGGCCGCCGCCTCCAGCACGGAAAGCGGGCCCCCGATGTGGCGCCGATAAAACCGGCGGAACAGCAGCACCGCGAGGCCTCCAAAGGCAACGATGGGTACCCCCACGCCCGCCACCAGCCGCAGCGTCCAGTCAATCCAGGTGAGATAACTCGCCTCGTCGAGCGACACGTAGTAAGCCACATTCGAGAGCACGACATCTTCGCCAAGGTTCGTGTTCGCGAACTCCTCAACCGTTTGCAAGCGCTCGGCACGCTCGCGCGCGTCGTACGCGGGAAGGTCGCTCACGCTCACCGTGGCCTCGGGATCGTATGGAGTGCCATCAGTCTGAAGGTAATCGTTCTCGGTATAGTTTCCGCCCCAATCGGACGCTCGGTACGAGGGATCGCTGCGAAGAAGTTCCATCGTCGCGTCCACAACCTGCATATCGCGATTCCAGCCTCCGGCCACGACACCCGCGGACGAATAGTTCTGCGCCGAGTTGACGAACGCAACGAACACGACCTGCTCGTAGAAATCCTGCAGGTATACGGGCGTCGCTCGCAACAGCTCATCGGCCTGTGCGTCGTAGATGTACGGCCCCGCGTTCACCTCAACATGCTCCGACCGGTGCTCCTCCGACACCCGGTAGTACACCTCCATGAGCGCGTCGATAGCAACGAGCGTCACCGCGCTGGCCGCCACGAGCCACACGAGCGCATACACGAAAAACGCCCGCATGATCGAGGGGTTGCGCCACCAAACCCGCAGCCGGTCGCGCAGGCGGCGAAGACGGCCTCCGCGCTGCGAATCGCCGGCGGCAGAAGCCGTCGCCCGCTCCGCTTGGCCTTGCTCCCGCAGCCTATCGTCCTGTCTTCCGCTCATCGCGCAGCCCACCTATAGCCAACGCCCCACACCGTCTCGATGACTTCGCCATCCACTCCAGCCTCCGCAAACTTCTTGCGTACTCGACGAACATGCTCGCGAACGATGGATGGGTCGCCCGTTGCTCCCCACCCCCATACCTGCTCGTAGATGTGCACGCGGTCATACACGCGCCCTGGGTTCTTGCTCAGCAGCGCGATGATGTCGAACTCCGTGCGCGTGAGGTCAAGCGCGATGCGAGCATCCCGGGCCGAGACCTCGACCGTACGCTCTGCATAATCGATCGTGAGGTCATGGAAGATGCGAACGCTCTGCGGCCTCGACGCGTCGCGCCGCGCCTCACGCGCCAGATGCGCACGCACGCGACCGCCCAGCACCTCGAGCGAGAACGGCTTGAGCACGTAATCATCGGCGCCGGCAGCGAACCCGTCGAGCTGGTCGACATCCTCCACGCGCGCCGTAAGGAAAATGATCGGGCAGCTAAGGTGCTCGCGAATACGGCGGCAGAGCTCGAACCCGTCCATGCCGGGCATGTTCACGTCGAGCAAGGCGAGGTCGATCCCGGCGTGCTCCTCCGTCAAGCTGCGGTTGACCGCACGAAGCGCCTCCTCAGCGCTTTGCGCGCATACGGTTTCATACCCTTCCATGCGGAAGAACTCCTCAAGCATCTGCACGATCGAAAGCTCATCGTCCACGATAAGCAGTCGCTGCTCTGGCCCCATTCCCATCAACCCCACATCGAACTCACTGCATCCGGATGCCGGAACCCCTGTCTTGCCAGCGCGCCCAAGGGGCTCGCCACCTTTTCCGCCGCCGTCGTGCTAGGCCGCGGGTTTTTGCCCGCACGCCGTCGCACTTGGCCGCTGCCCGCACGCCGTCGCGCTTGGCAACGGATCCCACCTGCGAGCCACGCGCTCGGCCGCGGGTTTTTTCCCGCACGCCGTCGCACTCGGCCGCTGCCCGCGCCCAAGCGACCAAGGCGCCCGCCGTGTCACCGGGGTTTCCGCTATCATCATGCCAAGTAAATGTCGACAATCCATCTACCATTCCGATGTTTTTCAGGCGGAAGCACGCCCGCGGGCAGCGATGCGCGCAACTTGATAGACTATACAAAGAAGATGAACCAACGAAACCACGCCGCAGTGCCGGCGCAGGGCAAGCATATAGAAAGAAGCAGCATGGAAGCAATCACCTCGGGCATGCAGGGACCGGCCGTCGAAGACGTGCAGGCGCGCCTCACCCGCTTGGGCTACACCATAGATGCCGCAGAGCTTGAGGCTCAGGAGTTCGGCCCCGCCACCGCAAAAGCGGTTCAGGAGTTCCGCGCGAACATGCAACTCGATGCGGGAGATACCGTGGATACCGCATGCTGGAGCTCCCTCGTCGACGCCTCGTACGCGCTCGGCGACCGCACCCTCTACCTGCGCCTTCCCAACTTCCATGGGGCCGATGTTATGGAGCTCCAGCACGCGCTCAACACCCTGGGCTTCTCGTGCGGGCGCGCAGACGGCTCGTTCGGCCCGCACACCGAGGCGGCCCTCCAGCAATTCCAGGAGAACGTAGGGCTCTTTGCCGACGGCATGGCCTTCCAGGACACCTTCAACTACATTCACCGGCTGCGCCACGTGTGGGAGGGCAAGCCGCCCGTTGTAGACGCCGAGGAGCGCACCGGTTTCGCGCGCGCAGCGAGCGTGCTCGAGCGCAATCGAATCGCCGTCATGGGCGTGGATCCCATCGCGCGCAACGTCGCGTCGCGCATGTGGAACATCGCCACTGCGACGACAGACGGCAGCGGCATGCAACTGTGCGACAGCGAAGCGCCCGACGACGTCGATATGGTTTTCGAGCTCGCGAGCTCGGAGCTTCCCGAAGATGCCGCGCCGCGCGCGACCATCGTGCTGGCAGACTGCCCCAATGTATCGCGGCGCATTCGTACCGCACTCGCTGCTTCCACCACGCGGCCAACGCTCATTCGGTTTGAGCTTACGGGAATCACGAGATACGGATCGTTCACCTCAAGCGATGCACAGGCGCTTGCCGTGCAACTCCTCGACGGCGTTTGCGATGCGTTGAGCGATTAGGTACACTGAGTGGGCCGAGCGCGCCTTTGGAGCGTCGGCTATGCTTTGGGGCATCGTCCAGCGGCAGGACCCCGGTTTTTGGTGCCGGTTACGGGGGTTCGAATCCCTCTGCCCCAGCCACGCAATACGCGCAGTTCAAAGTATCTAAAATGCTTTGAACTGCTTTTTTATCTCGCTCATGCGAAACAACAATGCGAAATACTTGCGGCAAGCGTTTGGATTTGCCAACAGGCCCAGCTTCTATCGAGAGCCGCCGCAGCCCGATTTCCGCCACGGGGCCCGTTAATGCCGCGCACGGGCATCCGTCCGGCCCGGCGCATGCGCCCCAAAGCCCAAAACATGGCCGCCCCACAGTCCAGTATCCAAATCACGCCAATTAGTCGAAGCATACTTTTCTATACATTTCGAAAATTTGTTAACTGCATTTATGTCGAGTTCTATTCATCAAGATTCGAGAGCGGCTCACCTGTTCATGCTCCCTTTGCTGTAAAGCACAACGTAAGGGTTCACTTCGCCGTCAACACAGCCTGCAAGATGGGCGCGCATCTCCTTTGGAAGCGCAACGCGCCGCGCGCCCTCCTCGCTCGGCGTACCTTCCCCATGCCATGCGCCCTTCTCGTGCGGTGCACTCGATCCGCCACTGGCATCTGCGGGATCTCCCGCCGATGCAAGCACGCGCAAATCCTCGGACGAAGCTTCAACCTGCAAGGACCCCTCAATCAAGCGCGCCCGAACCTGATGAAGCCCAAGCTCATGCAGATAGTCCTCGCAAGCGCGCACGGCGGCGAGCTTCTGCTCCGTAAGCGGCTCGCCGCACGGGATGCGCGTCGCCAAGCATGCGCCGGCCGGCATGTCCCACACCGGGATGCCCCATTCACGCAGCAGCGCACGCTCCTCATCCTTGTGCCAGCCAGTCTCTAGAAGCGGGGAACGCACCCCAAGCTCCTCGAGGGCACGCATGCCAGGCCGATAATCGCCCGCATCGTCCGCGTTGCTGCCATCCACGACCACCTCGATGCCGCGCGCCCGCGCCTCTGCCAAGATTGCCGAAAAACCAGCCCGCTTACAGTAATAGCAGCGGTTCTCGTCGTTTCGAACAACGTTTTCCAAAGAGAAGGGATCGAGGGGAACCGCGATAAGCGGCAGCCCGAACGCCGCCTGGCCAGATTCTGCAGCCCGCTCAACCGACACCAGCTCAGGCGTTGCCGAAAACGGAGTCTCGATATGCATGAGCACCGCTCGGCTCGGCACCGCTCGCGCGCAAACCGCAGCCAAAAAGGTGCTGTCGACACCCCCGGAATATCCGACGGCAACCGATTTCCAAGAATCAAGCAGCTCTTCGAGCGCCTGCAGCTTTTCCCGCGCTTCGCGTTCCACAGCATCCTCCGACTTCTTCGCGGTTTCCGGTCCCTCTTGTACCCATCGCAGGCCGGCTCTGGCACAATAATGTGGTCATCTCGTCGATGGTCCGTCGGCCCGTCACATCGGCTCGCCCATGTAATCGATGCTGACCCGCCACACGACCGTAGCAGCACGCTCGCGCTGCCGCCGCTGGCCTAGCCAAACATTCGCAGCGACGGAGCATGAACCTTCATGAAGGGAACCCCTATGATTAAAGCGGTGCTTTTCGATCTTGACGGCACCCTCGTTGACACCGAGCTGCTCAGTGCGCGCGCATGGCTGGCATCTGGCGAACGCCTGGGGCTCGATGTGAGCGAAGAGCTGATCAAAAGCTTCGTTGGGCGCACGGCCGATGCCGTTACCAGCATGCTCATCGAGCACCTGGGAATTACCGAAGCAACTGCCCACGAGCTCTTTTCGCTCCATCGAAGCATCAAAGAAGAGCTCATGGAAAATGAGCTCGCAGCCAAGCCCTTTGCCGTGAAGGCGCTCTCCGTGCTCAAGGATCATGGCTTCGCGCTGGGACTCGCCACTTCGTCGTATCGTCCGGTTGCGGAACGCGAGCTCGAACCGTTCGGCATGCAGGCGTATTTTGACAGCATCACCTGTGGCGATGAGATTGAGCACGGCAAACCGGCCCCCGATATCTACCTGCTCGCTGCCGAACGCCTCTGCATGCAGCCCGAGGAGTGCGCAGTCGTCGAGGACTCCCCCAACGGGGTTCGCGCGGGAGCCGCAGCTGGCATGTCGGTCTTCTTGGTGCCGGATACGATTGAGCCCACGCCCGAGATTCGCTCGATGTGCGTCGATGTGCTCGGCTCGCTCGACGAGCTCGCGGGCGCGATTAGGCTGCGCAACGAAGAGATTGCGTAACGCCAAACCCGCAAAAACCGCTAAAGATACGAGCCCATGTCGAGCTCGGCAAACGTGCGGACCGCTCCGAGCCCGGAAAGCTCCGACCTATGCGCCGCCCCCTGCCCGACCGTGCTCGCTCGCTCCAGCAAAAAGGGCTGCACGAGCTCACGCGTGGCCTCGCCGCGCAGCACGGCAGAAGGCCTCACCGCAACCCGGCTTGTGCCGTTCCGGATGGCATCAGTGCTGGGAGCGCCGCCCGAACCTTGGGTGCCCCGCGCACCCTCCGTGCCGCGGGTACCACCCACACCCTGGATGCCACTCACTCCCCGGGTGCTACCCGTGCCGTGGGCTTCGGCCGCACCGCGGGCACTTCCCCCGCCATTCCGGATGCCGATCACGCTGCCCTGAGCCCCGACCGCACCGCTCCGGCCGTTCTCCTCTTCCATAGCCGCGATTTGGCCCACGAGCATTTGGACCCCTTTGCGGCCAATCTCGTATCCAGCAGGCGAACAGGTGGTCAGCGGCACCGCCCCTCCCCAAGCAAGGGGATTTCCATCGCACCCTGCTACCATGATGTCGCCCGGCACATCGCACCCTGCCGCCTGGACACCCTGGATGGCCCCCGCCGCGATAGCATCTGCCAGGCCTATGATCGCATCCGGCCGCTCGCGGCTCGCACGCTTCGCAAGCTTCTCCCCCAACCGAGCACCATCGGTAGATCCGCAACGGCTTCCCTCATCAAGCACTTCGAACGAGCATTCAGGGTGCTCGGCACCAACGGATTGTATGCCCGCAAGGCGCTCGGCAAGCGGCGGCAGCGAAGCAGATCCGATCACGGCAACCCTGCGCGCCCCACACGCGACGACATGCTCTGCAATCAAGCGTCCCTGAGCCCGATAGTCCGCCGAGACCGAGAGCACCTCGTGCGGCGCACCCAGGGCACCTAGGTACACCACCGGCACCGAAGGCGCATGCTGAGGCGGAGACACCTGGTACGTCGATGGCTGCACCAGCACGCCAGCAAGCTGCATACCAGTACAAAACCGCAGATAGCGTCTTTCCACCTCTGCGTTTTCGTTTGAATTCATGATGACAAGATCGAGGCCCGCGCGCTCGGCTTCGTTGCGGGCACCGCTTGCTATCTGGACGCTGCAACCATGGTTGAGGCGCGGCAAGACGAGCCCGATCACCGCGTTGGACCCCCCGGCCAGCAGGCGCGCGCTTTGGTTGGGAAGGTAGCCCAGGCGCTCGATAGCCTCTTCGATCAGCCGACGCGTCTCGGGGCGCACGCGCTCTGGGTGGTTGATCGCATTCGATACCGTTCCCAGCGAGACGCCCGCCTCGCGCGCCACGTCGCTGATGTTAACTCGCGCCATCTTGCTCCCGCTACTTTTCCACATCGTGTATTGCCGATTTCGGCATGGTATCTCAGTATAGCAACTCTTTGAAACGCTTTAATGGCGGGCGGAGCCTTGGTATACAATGATGGCGCAACGCATACCGTCACCAAGCTCCAAGTTCGTGACGAAACGACCGTAGGGAGGCCCATGCTCCTCGCCATAGATATGGGAAACACGCAAACGGCGCTCGGCCTCTTCGACGCCGACGAGCTCGTACGCTCTTGGCGCATGCCAACCGACCGCACGTTCACTGCGGACGAAATCCATGTTCGTCTGCTCGGCTACCTGCGCATGTACGGCCTTACCCTTGAATGCGTAGACGAGATCGCCTTCGCTGGCGTGGTCCCGCAGCTCACCCGCGAATGGCGCGCCTTCGCCCAGCGCATTGCGGCGAGAAGCATCGCCGTGGGAGCGGACACCGCCGCCGTTACATGCATCCACGCGCCACATCCCGAGGAGGTCGGCGCCGACCGTATCGCCAACGCCGTGGCCGCCGAAAAGCTCTACGGAGCGCCGTCGATCGTGGTCGACTTTGGCACGGCGACCAATATCGACGTGGTCGATTCCGACGGCTACTATATCGGCGGTGCAATCGCCCCGGGGCTGCGCATCTCGATGGACGCCCTCGTTGCCCGAGCCGCCCGAATCGCAAGCATCCCGCTGGAGACGCCGCCCCACGCCATCGGCCGCACCACTGAAGAGGCGGTGCAGAGCGGCGCCGTGCTCGGAACGGCTGCTATGGTTGAGGGGCTTGTTGGCCGTATCCGGGCCGAGCTGGGGGCGCCCGAAGCCCGCGTCATCGCGACCGGAGGGCTTGCGAGCATCGTGGCAGATTCAACCAACGTATTCGATGTTGTCGACGGGCAGCTCACCCTTAAGGGCATCTGCGAGATAGCTCGACGCATGCGCGACCGCGTACCGCGCATGGCGTAAAACGGCCTGCATTACCAGCCTGCTCGGGCAGGCAGGCACGTGCCGCCAAATTAACCCAGTTTTTCAGACTCCCGCACCAAGGGGGCAATCAAACACCCATCGATACCTGCGGTATTGCGAGCATAAGGGCCGCGCCCATTGGACACGGCCCTCAGAAATCGGGCTTAAGCGACACGGCTCCCCCAGCGTCACGCAACGGAGCCCTCGTCTCCCTGCATGGCGTCGTCCGCAGCAAGCCGATGTGCCATGACATCGCAGGCAAGCGCGCCGACCACCGTTTTAGCATCCTCGATTTTGCCATCGAGCACGGCATCCACGAGCTCCTGCACATCGACCAGCTCGACGTTCAGGAATTCGTCCTCGTCGGGCTGGGCTCCCTCAAACGAAAGCTGGGTGGCAAGGTAGATATGAATGAGCTCATCGGTAAAACCACCCGAGGTGGCGATGGTGGTGAGGTAGGCGATGCGCCCCGCCACAAAGCCGGTCTCCTCCTTGAGCTCGCGCTTCGCGCAGTCGAGCGGCTCCTCGCCGGGGTCCATCTTGCCCGCGGGAATCTCCACCGTCACACGGTCGAGCGCCGTGCGGTACTGGCGCACGAGCGCAATCTTTCCGTTCTCTGTGAGAGCAACGATGGCTACGGCCCCGCAATGACGCACCACGTCGCGCACGGAGCAGCGCCCGTTCGGAAGCTTGACCTCCATGCGTTCGACATCGAAGATCTTGCCGCTCCACATGGTCTCTTGCGTCAAGATTTGCTCATGCAGCTCGGCGTCGTGCTCGCCTTCGTCGCCGGGGACCAGATGGCCGCCGTCTTCGGCAGCGGGCGCCTCCTCTGGCATCGCGTCCGCATAAGCATCTTCCAGGTTGTCCGTAGTTGAGCTATCGACCATTTTTTCTTCGATCTCTGCCATGTGTCTCCCCTTCGCTCAGCGCGCGCAGTGCGCAGTCACGTCAGTTGTACCCAACAACGCGTCACGCTACGCCGGCGCAGAGCCTTCTGGATACCCGCCGCGCACAAGAAGAGAAAGGGGCCCGGAAACATGTCCGAAGCCCTTGATGAATCGCAGACACCCGGTGTCTGCGATTCATCCAAACGAAAGGAGGCCCCGAGGGAATCCCCCGGGGCCTCCTATAAGGAGCTAGGGCTCAGGCCTTAGACCTCAGCGTAGACATCCTTGAGCTTCAGCAGGTGCTGATAGCGGGCCATTGCGGCCTCCTCGTTCTCCTTGAAGAGCACCTCGGCGCGCTCGGGGAACGAACGGGTGAGCGAAGCATAGCGGGCCTCGTTCATCAGGAACTCCTGATAACCGCCCTTCGGCTCCTTGGAGTCGAGGGTGAACTTCTTGCCCACCTCGGCGGCGGGGTTGAAGCGGAAGAGGTTCCAGTAGCCGCACTCCACGGCCTTCTTCATCTCGGCCTGGCAGTTCTGCATGCCACCCTTCTTGATGGAGTGCATCTCGCAGGGGCTGTAGCCGATGATGAGGGACGGGCCGTCGTAGGCCTCGGCCTCCTGGATGGCCTTAAGCGTCTGAGCGGGGTTGGCGCCCATGGCAACCTGGGCCACGTACACATAGCCATAGCTCATCGCGATCTCGGCAAGGCTCTTCTTCTTGGTGGTCTTACCGGCCGCGTCGAACTGGGCCACCTGGCCGAGGTTCGAAGCCTTAGAGGCCTGGCCACCGGTGTTGGAGTACACCTCGGTGTCGAACACGAAGACGTTGACGTCGTTGTTGCTGGCGAGCACGTGATCGAGGCCGCCGAAGCCGATGTCATACGCCCAGCCGTCGCCACCGAAGATCCAGAAGCTCTTCTTGGTGAGGAAGGACTTGTCGGCGAGGATCGCCTTGGCCTTGTCGCAACCGCAAGCCTCGAGGGCCGCGATGTAGGCAGCAGCAGCGGTCTTGGATGCCTCGGCGTCCTTGCGGGCGTCGATCCAGGCCTTACCGGCAGCCTTCACGTCCTCGGGCGTACCCTCGGCAGCGATGAGCTCCTCGGTCAGCACCACGAGCTTGTTCTGAACGGCCTCGTAACCGAGCGCCATGCCCAGACCGTGCTCGGCGTTGTCCTCGAAGAGGCTGTTGTTCCACGCCGGACCATGACCGTCCTTGTTGACCGTGTACGGCGAACGGCCAGCCGGGTTGCCCCAAATGGAGGAGCAGCCGGTGGCGTTGGAGATGAACATGCGGTCGCCGCAAACCTGGGTGACGAGGCGCGCATAAGCGGTCTCGGCGCAGCCGGCGCAGGAACCAGAGAACTCAAGCAGCGGCTGCTTGAACTGGCTGCCCTTGACGTTTGCAGCCTCGAGCACGGGCTTCGGCGAGACCTCGGCCACGCAGTAATCGAAGGTCTTCTGCTCCTCGAGCTCCTGCTCCTGCGGCACCATGGTGAGGGCGCCCTTCGGGCAGACCTTGGCGCAGTTGGTGCAGCCCATGCAGTCGAGCGGGCTGATGGCCATGGTGAACTTGAGGCCGGTGTCCTTCGGCATCTTGATGTCGAGCGTGCGCATGCCCTCGGGCGCGTTCGCGATCTCCTCCTCGGTCAGGCCGAACGGGCGGATTGTGGCGTGCGGGCACACATACGAGCACTGGTTGCACTGGATGCACTTGTCGGCGTCCCAATGCGGCACCATGACGGCAACGCCGCGCTTCTCGTACGCAGAGGCGCCCTGCTCGAACTGGCCGTCGGCGTGATCGACGAACGCGGAGACGGGGAGCTCGTCGCCCTCCATGCGGTTGATGGGCTCCATGATGTTCTTGACCTGCTTGACGAGCTCGGGACGGCCCTTGAGCTCGGCGGCGGGAGCCTCGTCGGTGGCGTCGGCCCACTCGGCGGGAACCTCATGCTTCACGAAGGCGGTGGCGCCGGCATCGATGGCCTTCCAGTTGGCCTCGACGACGTCCTGGCCCTTCTTGGCGTAAGACTTCTCGGCAGCATCCTTCATGTACTTGATGGCATCCTCCTGCGGGAGCACGCCGGCGAGCGTGAAGAACGCGGACTGGAGGATGGTGTTGGTGCGCTTGCCCATGCCCACCTGAACCGCCAGGTCGATGGCGTTGATGGTGTAGAGCTGCACATTGTTCTTGGCGATATAGCGCTTCTCAGCGGCCGAGAGGTGCTTCGAGAGCTCGTCGAAGTCCCACTGGCAGTTGATCATGAGCGTACCGCCGGGCTTCACACCCTGGGCGATCTTGAAGTGCTTCGTGATGTAGCTGGGGTTGTGGCACGCCACGAAGTCGGCCTTGGTGATGTAGTACGGGCTCTTGATGGGCTGATCGCCGAAGCGCAGGTGGCTGATGGTCACGCCGCCCGTCTTCTTGGAGTCGTACTGGAAGTAGGCCTGAACGTACTTGTCGGTGTGGTCGCCGATGATCTTGATCGAGTTCTTGTTGGCGCCCACGGTGCCGTCGCCGCCAAGGCCCCAGAACTTGCACTCGATGGTACCCTCGGCCGCGGTGTTGGGCGCGTCGGCGTCCATGGGGAGGGAGAGGTTGGTGACATCGTCGACGATGCCGATGGTGAACTCGCGCTTGGGCTCGTCGGCCTTGAGCTCCTCGTAGACCGAGAACGCAGCCGCGGGCGGCTCGTCCTTGGAACCGAGGCCGTAGCGGCCGCCGACAACCTTGATGCCGGTCTTGCCGGACTCATAGAGCGCAGAGACGACGTCCTCGTAGAGCGGCTCGCCGATGGAACCGGCCTCCTTGGTGCGGTCGAGCACGGCGATCTTCTTGACGGTCTCGGGCAGCGCAGCGATGAAGTGCTCGATGGACCACGGACGATACAGGCGGACCTTGACCAGGCCGACCTTCTCGCCATGGGCGTTGAGGTAGTCGATGACCTCCTCGAGGGTATCGCAGAAGGAGCCCATGCAGACCACGACGCGGTCCGCATCCGGCGCGCCATAGTAGTCGAAGAGGTGATAGTTGGTGCCGAGCTTCTCGTTCACCTGGTTCATGTAGTCCTCGACTACCGCGGGCAGCTCGTCGTAGGTCGTGTTGCAGGCCTCACGATGCTGGAAGAAGACGTCGCCGTCCTCGTGGGTACCGCGGTTGTGCGGGTGCTCCGGGTTGAGGGCGTGGTCGCGGAACGCCTGGACGGCGTCCATGTCGCACATCTCGGCCAGATCGTCGAAGTCCCACACGGCGACCTTCTGGATCTCATGCGAGGTGCGGAAGCCGTCGAAGAAGTTCAGGAACGGCACGCGGCCCTTGATGGCGGAAAGGTGCGCCACGGCGGCGAGGTCCATGACCTCCTGGACGTTGGTCTCGGCGAGCATGGCGAAGCCGGTCTGGCGGCAAGCCATCACGTCGGAGTGATCGCCGAAGATGTTGAGCGCGTGGGAGGCAACCGTACGCGCGGAGACGTGGAACACGCCCGGCAGGTGCTCGCCAGCGATCTTGTACATGTTCGGGATCATGAGCAGCAGGCCCTGGGAAGCCGTGTAGGTGGTGGTCAGCGCACCGGCGCAGAGCGAGCCGTGGACGGTGCCCGCGGCGCCCGCCTCGGACTCCATCTCGATGACCTTCACCGGGGTTCCGAAGATGTTCTTCATCCCCTGGGCTGCCCACTGGTCGACATGGTCGGCCATGGGGCTGGACGGCGTGATGGGGTAAATCCCCGCAACTTCGGTGAACGCATACGATACGTATGCGGCGGCCTCGTTGCCGTCCATGGACTTGAACTTGCGCGCCATATACCCTCTCCTCTCATAGGTATACAGGTTCCCGGTGCCTGGTGCGCCGGGGCTTTTCCGCATTTCTTGGAAAATCGCTGGTACTAGGCCGTGTCTGCGCAATTGGCGCGGCCGCGTGCGTCGGGCTTCGGCGATGAGGGGAAGCCGTCTGCTGGCGAAAAACCACATGCGTCGTTATTGTACCGCGTTCGGCGCGACCGTAATCGTGAATCTGAATAGGTGAGGTGAATTGGAGGGGGCTGCGTCCATCGCGGCAGATCCGGAGTTATCCCCCATCCAACGGGCCAGTTCCGAAGCCACCCCCGGTCAGCGCTGCAAATCTGGAGTTATCCCCGACTCAACGTTGCAGATTTGGAGTTACACGGGGTCGAGATTCGCCGAGCGCGGCAAAATTGGAGTTACTGTCACCGGCATGCCCTCCGAGTGCAGCAAATCTGGAATTATGCATAGCGAGCGCAGCATATATGGAGCTAAGGCCACCTACAGAGACCAATAACTCCATATATGCTTCGCTCGCTGCCCTTAACTTCAAATCTGCAACGGTGAACAGAATGTAACTCCAAATATTCAGCGATGGAAAATCGCCGTGCAGGAAATCACGCTCTGAGGTGCCACAAATGAGGAGGGAGCACGCCTTGCGCGCGGCGACCGACGAATAAGCGGCAAGGCGGAGCGCCCGCCTAGGAACCGCGCGCTCTGAGGCGGCGAAGTCCGCCCGAACGAGGAGGGAACGCACCTAGCGGTGGTGACCGACAAGTGAGGGATGGAATTCGCCGCCTCAGAGCGCGCGGCGGGCTTCGATGGCGCGGCCGAGGGTCAGCTCGTCCGCGTATTCAAGGTCGCCGCCCACGGGCAGGCCGCTCGCCAAACGGCTCACCGTCACGCCCAGCGGCTTGATGGTGCGTGCGAGGTAGCTCGCGGTGGTTTCGCCCTCGATGTTGGGGTTCGTAGCGATGATGACCTCTTGGATGTCTTCCTCGCCCAGGCGCATAAGCAACTCGCGAATATGCAGCTGCTCCGGACCGATCTTGTCCATGGGGCTGATCACGCCGCCGAGCACGTGGTACAAGCCGTGGTAGCTGCCCGTGCGCTCGATGGCGGTCACATCGCGCGGCTCGCCAACCACGCAGATGCGCGTGCGATCGCGCATGCCGTCCATGCAGATGGGGCACTCGTCGGCCGTAGCGTAGTTAAAGCAACGGCTGCAGAAGTGCACGTGCTCTTTCACATCGAGGATGGCCTGCGCCAAACGGCGCGCCTCCTCGGCGTCGGCTTCGAGTAGGTGGTAAGCGATGCGCTGGGCACTCTTGGGACCGATGCCCGGCAAACGCCCCAGCTCATCGAGCAAGCGCTGCAAATCTTGGTTGCTCGCCATGGCATCCTTCCTCATCAGCTTCCACGAGCGACATTCGGTGTTACGGGGTCACGCGCACCGTGTGCAAACACATTCGCGACGGATATCAACGGTTATTTCGCAATGAGCCCAGTAGAGCGGTGTCCTTGGCAAAAGAATTTGCAGGTAGAACGCCTGTGCCATTTCGCGCTACTCGACTAATCCAAAAACAACCGTTGATTTCCGAATCGAGTGGACTTAGAACGGCATGCCCGGAATGTTGAGGCCTCCGGTAACGGCGCCCATCTGGCGGTTCGCAAGCTCGCCGACGCCGCGCAGGGCCTCGTTCACCGCTGCCATAACCATGTCCTCGAGCATCTCGACGTCTTCGGGGTCGATGGCCTCCGGGTCGATCTTGAGCGAAGTGACCTGCATGTCACCGCTCACGGTGACCTTGACCATGCCGCCGCCGGCCGACGCATCGACCGTGGACTGCGCGATGGTCTCCTGTGCGGCCGCGAGCTGCTCCTGCATCTTGCGAGCCTGCTTCATCATTTGCTGCATGTTCATCTGAGCCATGGGAACTCCTTTGATTGCGGCGCGGCGCGCATCCGGCAAACCGGGCGCGCCGCGATATTTGACGTTGGCATCGTACCATGAACGAGTGCGCTACTCCGTGCCGCCCACCTGCGTCACCTTTACTCCGTCGCCGAATACGCTACCCAGCACCGACGCAATATCGTCGGCGTCTTCGCCGCCCATGGAGACGGAGGGAGCCGGCATTGCAGGGGCCGAATCAGAGGCTGAGGGCGCAGAGCCGGAAGATCCGCCGGCCGCCGGCACCGGGGACGCGGCTGGTGTAGCCCAAGGGGCAGATGACGGAGCGGCAGCCTGAGCGACATCGGAAGAAGATGTCTTTGGCTGCGAAGACGACGAGGGCGCAACCGCTTTCGCCGAGGGCGCCGCAGCAGCAGCGACCTGTGACGCGCCAGCCGTGGAGGCTGCGGAAGAAACCGTCGTAGGAGCTGCTACCGCAGAGGTTGCAGAAGAGCTAGCCGCAGGAGCGGGAGACGGTGATGCGGCGGCACCGAGATCCGCGCCGGGCATATCGAACGGGGGTAGGTCGTCGTCATATGCCATGGCGGCAGCATCGTCGTAGGGCACCTGGTCGTCATCCCATGCAGGGGTCTCGGAGGCCGGTGCTTGGGCAGGCTTTGTGAAAGCAGGGGCCGGTTCCTGGGCGGGCTCCGAGGGAGCGTGATCTAGCTTGCGCTCGGGCACCGAGGGGGCCGGCTCAGGCGCTGGGCCAAACTCCGCCGGGGCAGGAGCCCACGGAGCAGAATCTGGCGACAGACCGGATGCGGGTTCCTGGGCGGCCGGCGTGGCTGCGGGTTTTTTGGCCACTGGCTCGGACGCATCGGGCGATGCCGAAGCAGCAGGAGAGGAGTGGGTCGCCGGGGCTGACGACTCCGCCGCAACCTGGGGCCCCGCCGGCGCCTCTGCGACCTGGCCCCCCTTCGGCGCCGTGGCCTCGGGCCGTGCAGCCGATGAAGGTGCCTCCGGCACAGAAGCAGCCGGAGCTGAAGGCTGTGGGGCGGAAGTTTTCGGCGCAGCGGCAGAACCATCCATCACGTAGTGCACCGCGCGGTTACCAAAAACAGCGCACACCTGCGGAAGCACGACCTCTTGCGTGTCCGGCCGACCGAGCATCGTGATCGCAAAGCCCGAACCGGGAGGGAAGCTCACCGTAAGCGCGGACCCGTCGTCGGATTGCGCGCGGGAGCTCTGCAGAAGCGCGCCTCTCGAAGGCTGGGCCGCGGTAACGCGCTTCACCACATCGCCCCACTTGCGCTGCAGCTCGCCCGCATCGGTCACCGCGGGCGTGGGGGCCGCAGCCGACGCAGCGACCTCGGCCGTAGACGGGCGCGAGGAAGCGGCTGGGGCGGCGGCTGCCGAAGGGCGCGAGGGGGCTGCCGCTGCGGTCGGGGCGGCCTGCCCCGCTGCGGTCGCCGGGCGAACAGCTTCGGGACCGGAAGCGTGCTCAGCCCCGGGCCCTCCGGCACGTGCGGTCCCTCGCCCGGCAGCATGTGCAGCCCGAACTCCCTGATCCGAACGCACGTCGGCTTCCCGCTGTTCGGCGCGAACCGAAGGATCCATCACCCTAGAATCCTGCGGAACAACGGGGGCGACGGGCACCGTGCCACGCTCCTCAACATGTGCGGCGGCAGCCTCGGTCGGCGTGCTCACAGATGGGCGATGAGCCTCACCAGCAGCATGGGAAGCCTCAGAACGGGCGGACGCGCCGCCCTCAACCGGCGATGCCATCTGCTCCCCCGCAAATTCAGCGGTTTTTGCCCCCACCGGCGCGGAAGCCCGCTCCGCCGCAGAAACGGCTGCCCCGGCGGGAGCGGATACCTTATCGGGCTTGGAAGTTCCAGCCGAACCGGAAGTTCCCGCCGCCGCGGGAGCCTCAGCCGACACGGGCACCCCGGCTGGCATGGTCGCCTTGTCCTCATTCGGCACGGGCACCTTCGCCACCGCCCCCCGCACGCCGGCAAGCGCAGCCACCCCACTCGCATCAAGAGGCGCTGCGGGCACACCGGAAGCAATCCGGGACTCAAGGCGGTCAATTCGCTCGGCAAGCGCTTCGAGCGTTAGGTCGGATTCGGGGCGAGCAAGCCGGGTAAGCGCGATTTCGAGCACCAGGCGCGTATCTGCTGCCGTGCGCATCTCGAGCGCAGCGTCGTCAAGCACCGTGAGCGCGCGCGCCAGGCGGTCGGCCGTCCCGAACAGCCCGGCCTCCTCGGCCAGCGCCTCGACGTCCTCCGCCCCATCGAAGAGCTCGGGGCGCGCACCCGCCACGCTTACCATATATATATCTCGCGTGTGCGCCACGAGGTCGCGCGTGAGCTCCATGAGGTCCTCGCCGGCATCAACCTGCGTGCGCACGAGCCCGAAGAGCGTGGCCACGTCACGCGCCGCGATGGCCCGGCTGAACTCCGAGAGCACCGTGCCCGACACCTCGCCCAGCAGCGCCCGAGCGTCCGATGCATGCACCGAGCCGTTGCCGAATACCGATAGCTGCTCCAGCGTAGACAGTGCATCACGCATGCCGCCGCGGGCGTGCTTCGCCACGATTTCGAGCGCCTCGGCATCGTAGTCGAAGCCCTCCTGCTCGCAGATGTAGGCGAGCCTGCCCACAATGTCCTCGTTGCCGATACGGTGAAAATCGAACCGCTGGCAGCGCGAAAGGATGGTTTCGGGAATCTTTTGAGGATCGGTCGTGCAGAGCACGAAAAGCACATGCTCGGGGGGCTCTTCGAGCGTCTTGAGCAGGGCGTTGAACGCCTGCGTGGTGAGCATGTGGACCTCGTCGATGATATAGATCTTGTATGCGCCGCGCACCGGGGCGAAGCTCACCGAGTTGATAATTTCCTCGCGAACGTTATCCACGCCGGTGCGGCTTGCAGCGTCGAGCTCGTAGACATCCGGATGCGTGCCCTCGGCGATGCGCTGGCATTCCTCGCACGAGCCATCCGGCATGCAACCAGAGGCGCCCTCGGCGCGAGCAGCGGCGGCGCGCTCGCAAAGTAGCGCCTTGGCAAGGATGCGCGCCATGGTTGTCTTACCCGTGCCGCGCGGGCCGCAGAACAGGTACGCGTGGCTCAAGCGGCCCTCTGTGATGGCATGTTCCAACGTCGAAACGATATGTCGCTGTCCCACCACGCTCTCGAACGTCAACGGGCGGTATTTACGATAGAGCGACTCCATGGATTCTCCTTCGTGCAGTACGGTCGACGGCGCCGAGGTGGCCGCTCGCCAACCGGGCAACGGCGTGCCTCCATGATACTCTCCCGCACGGTCACGCAAGCGCGAGCCTGCCGCCGGGTGAGCAGGCACCTGGAGCGGCCGGCCCGGCAGCCCCTCCGGCCTGCCAGGCAACCCCTAAGCCGCCGTCGGCCTTACAAGCCGTGGGACGCCAGCCGGCGGTCGATCTCCTTGAGCGTGACGCGCGCGGCAAAGAGCTGCCGGTACGTTGCGGTCTTCACCTTGTTCTGCGCCTGCAGGTCCTCCATGCGCGCAACCGTGCTCGAGAGCTCCTCGCGCACCTCGGCCGCAAAGGCCTCGTACGCCGCCAAGCGTTCTTGGTCCGTCATGGTCCCTCCCGTCACGCAGCCTTCATAACGGCAGCTATTGTCGCATGGTAAAATGTGCGCCAAGGCATACCGCACTCACATCACAAACGCACCAAGGATGGCCATGCCGCTCTTCTCGCAACATACCCGCCCCCCGCGGGGCGCATCGCCGCATAGCGCGGCCCCCCGCCCGGCAATGCCCGGACGCGCCGCTGCTACCCGTCGCGCGCCCGCGCCGCAGCCGGCACCGGGAGCCACGGCGTCCGCGCTGCTCAAGCGCTATCGGCCGATTGAAACCCGTGCCACCGGCGGCTTCGGCAGCGTGGAGGTCTGCCTCGACGCTCGCCTGCAG
>NZ_CEWCAA010000008.1:0-58966 GCF_982429025.1 Enorma sp. | reverse complement strand
GGTGAGGACGACGCGCAACCCATGCGGCGGCTAGCGAGAGAATGCCGGCGCCGCCCGCCGTGGCCGCGATGACCATGCTGGGGTCGGACGTGCTCGTAAGCGCGTCGTCCTCACCCGTCTTGCCGTCGCCCTCGTCCTGTGCGCCGTCCGTGTCGGAGCCATCGGACTCGTTGCCCGCGCCGGGCTTCTCGTCCTTGTCGGAATCCGGGTCAGGGTCGGTGCCCGGGTCCGGGTCGGTACCAGGGTCGGTACCGGGGTCGGGATCCGGGTCGGTACCGGGGTCGGGATCCGGGTCGGTACCGGGGTCGGGATCCGGATCGGTGCCCGGATCCGTGCCGGGGTCGTCGGGCTCAGTCACGGTTACCGTGATGGACGCGCTCGTGCCGCCTTCGGTCGAGGCCGAGATGGTCGCGGTACCCTCAGCAACCGCAGTCACCGTACCGTCGGCCGCAACCGTCGCCACCGCGGCATCGGACGAGGTCCATGTCACCTCGGAATCGTAGGCATCATCGGGAGTGACCGCCGCCGTGAGCTTCAGCGCGTCACCGACCTCAAGGGCCGCCGTCGCAGCCTCCTCGCCGTTGGCCTTGATCGTGACCTTCTCGGCGCGAGGCAGCGCCTCGACGTTCACCGTAATCTCCACAGGGAAGCTGCCAACTTCGGTCAAGCCCTGCACGATGAAGCTCGTGCCGCCCTTGCCGAACGCGTAGACATTCGCCGGAACGCGGTCCCACGTGACGCCGCTTTCCTGCTTCGTGCCGTCGCTCATAACCACCGCCACGGTCTTAGGCAGCACCGGTGCCGCCGTCTCCTTGGTGCTCACCGCAGCCGGTGGCTCCACGCTCACGGCGTACGCCTCCGTCGTCTCGGCGGCTACGACCGTGATGGTGGCTTTCGCCTGCACCGTCGAGCCCGCCACGGAGCCCGTGATCTCGATCGTACCCTCCTTCGACAACGCCTCGCTGGTAAGGGGCGAGAGGTTCCACGTCACATCCGCCAGAGCGCTCGCGCCGTCGGAATAGGTCACCGCAACCTGAGCGGGCAGGCGCAGCGCGACCTCTTCGCGATCGACCGCTCCGCCGTCGGCGGGGAGGGAGACGCTCACGTTCACGGGCGCGACGCTCTCCACGGCACGCGCGGTGGGAGCCACCGTGAGATACATGACGGCGGAGGTGCCATAGCCCTCAAGCGTGCCCTTCACCACATAGGTTCCGGGCTCGTTAAAGTCCACGTTCGAGTAATCCCACGTCACCGGGACCTCAATACCGCTCATATCGGTGAAGTACGCCATGGCGTACGAGAAATACGTTGAATCCCCAGGTTTGCCCGCGCCGGTGCCGATCGTTCGGTGCAACGGCTCCACCGACGAAACCAAGGGCTCGTCCACCTGCTCGATAACCGTCACGGTGGCCGTCACCTCGCCCTCGTCGCCGAGCCCCGCCACATGGCCCGTCACCGTGAAGGTACCGGCGACCTGATAGTTGGTGTAGGGAATCGCATCCCAGTCCACATCGACAAGGGACACGGAGCCGTCCGCAAGGGTCACCGGTAGCTGCATGGGCAGCGTGGGCTCCATACCCACCTCGGTGGTAATGTTGAGCACATCGGCCAGCTCGTCCTCGGAGACCAGGCCTGTCGTCTCGACCACCGTGACCGGCACGGTGGCGCTCACCGTGGAGGAACCCACCGTGAAGGAGGCCGGCACCTCGAACTCCGCGCCCGCTTCCTGGTAGAGCCCCTCAGAGATCACGTCGCGCTGGAGTGTGACCACATGCTGGGTGCCCATCGTGGTCGTGACCACCACCTGGCCGGGAATCTCGGGCACCACGCCAGGCGCCGTGCTCACGCTCGGCACGTAGACGCTCTCGATGTCCGCGACCTCGACCGTCGCCTTCACCGGCGTATCGGTGCCCTCGATGACACCCGCCACGTCAAAGGTAGTATTGACCTTATCGGGCGCATAGAGCGCGGGGTCGATGCCCTCCCACGTCACGCGCACCTCGATGGGCTCGCTTGCGTCGCGCGCCCCGATGAGGCTCATCGCAAAGCTCGCGAACATCGCGAGCGGCCCCTGGTCGCCCGGAGTGATCATGATGGTCTCGGGAAGCACCGGCTCCACGCCCGGAAGCGTCCATTCGGAGACTTCCTCCTGCTCCTGAATCGCATCGAGCACCTCGAAGGTGATCGAGACGGGCATCTCGATGCTTCCCTGGCTCCCAGAGATCCAGCACGTGACCTCTTCGGTGTAGGTACCCGCCTCCTCGAAGGTGATTGGGTCGCCTTCGTACAGGCTGTACCAGACCTCGCGCGTGCTTTCCTGGCCCGAGCCGTCATCGACCGTCGCGGTAGCGGAGCCGTCGAACGTATCGATCGCGGCCCCCGCAAGCATGGTAACCGGCTCCGTGGCCTCGACGCTCAGCACGCGCATCGAAACGACCGTCATCGTCACGTCGTGCCCGCCGGCAACGCCGGTGAACGTGTAGGTGCCCGGCGTGGTGAGAAAGCCGCGCGTGAGGTCGTTCCACGTGACAGGCAGGTCGGCGTAGCCACCGCCCTCAATCGGCACGTAGATGGATGTGCCCAGCACGCTCTCCGGCTGCATGGTCCCGGCAGACTCGAGGTCGATGAAGTACTCGCGCTCGATATCGAAGACGTCCTCAGAGGCAGCCTCGCCCACATGCACGCGCGCGGTCACCGGGACCTCGGTGCCCAGAATCCGTCCCGAGACCTCGAAATCGCCCGCCTGGGCATAGCTCGCCGGATCGACCTCATCCCACGCGACGCGCCCGAAGATGTAGAACACATCGCCGTTATCCAGGGTTACGTTGATGTCCGAGGACAGGTTGGGGGCTACGCCCACGATGGTCGAGACCTCGGTCGCTGTACCGTCCTTCGCAGCGGCGCACACGGCCACCTCGGCCGTGACCGGGTAATCGGACCCGGCGACGTAGCCCTTGGCCTCGAAGGTCGTGCCCGCCGTTGCGTATTGATCGGGCGTGGGCTGCTCCCACTGGACGACGAGCTGCTGGCGAGATCCGTCCGACATGGTCATGGGCACCGTGTACGGCAGCGCCGGCGCCACGCCGACCAGGGTGGAGACTTCCACCGGCTCGCGCGCGGGCTGGGCCCACAGCACCTCGACCTGCACCTCGACCTCACGATTGGTGCCGAAGCGTGTCTGGCCCGTGATGGTGATGGGAGAGGCATCGGAGAGAATCTCGCTCGGATCCGGCACGGACCACTCGACCTCCTCCTCGCCGCGCGACCCGTCCGTGTAGGTGACGTCCACGAAATAGGGCAACTCAGGCACGACACCCTCGACCGTGCCGATCGAATCGAGTGCGTCGATTGACTGAATATCGACCATCGTCACATGCAGGGTGACCGGGATGTCCGTGCCGCTGATCACGCCCTCGACGTCGAAGGAGCCCGCGCGGTTGAAGAGGTCCATGTCCGGCCAGATCCAATCGACCGCGATATGGCTGCTCGAACCATCGGGCAGCTCGATCGAGATATCGCCCGGCAGATACGACTCGCCCACGGTGAGTTTCACACTCTCCTCGTAGCTCGACTCCGCAGGGTCAATCACCATCACGTGGCAGACCGCCTGGTTATCCGAACCGGGAATGGCGCCGTAGATATCGAAAGTACCCGCCTGCTGCAGGCGCTCGTCGCCCTCCTCCGGCAGGTCCCACGCAGGGTCCACCCAGTTCGTGTTGCCGAGCGCGTTCGTGACGGTAACGCCCGAGAGCCACGTAATGCTCCCGCCTACCGCAACGACCATGGTCTGCTCGGATACCGAGGTGACCTCGCTCACATACACCGTCGCCACGGCACGCTGGCTCGTTCCCTGCACCGTGCCCATGACCTCGAAGACGTTCTCGTGCTCGCAGTCGCTCGGGTCGATGGCGTCCCACGTGACGGGTATGGCCTGCTCCAGCCCGGTGGAACTCACGACGTAGACGTAATCGGGCAAGGTTGGCTCGAAGCCGGGCTCGACGAACGCTGTCGCACCGCGCACCTCGCGGATCTCCTGCACGCTCACCGTAGCCTGAACCTCGATGTTGGTATTCTGGATGACGCCCGTGATGACGTACTCGCCCGGCGTGCTGAGCCCCTCCTCGGCAGCCTTGCGCTCGTCCGCATCCCACGTGATCCATGCTTGGTAGAGAGACCCATCCGAGAGGGTTACGGACGGGGCGTCGATGGTACTCAGCGTGGTTGACCCCGCGATGCAGGTGACATCCAGATTGGGAATGGACGTCACCGAGAGCACGTTGATGTCGGCCTCGAAGGTGACATCGATAAACTGCCCGATGGAGGTCTGCAGCGTTGCCGCATAGGCGCCTTCAGCGGTGAGGCACCCGTCTGCGCCAACCGGAGCGGACGACTGCCAGGAGCTCGAGAAATCGCCTCCAGGCGTCAGGTGGTACTCCTCCACCTCGCCCGTATCCGTGTTGGTGAGCTCGACGAGCACGAGGCTGCCCACCGTGCTCGCCTGCTGGCCCACGAGCGCCGTGATCTGGGGACGCTCGTAGGTCCACGTCTGGCCCTCGTACTCCAGGGTCACGATATCGCCGTCCACCTGCGTGGCGACGTCGTTCGCCGCGGGGGCGCTGGCAGCGGGCGCGCCCTCGTCCTCAGCGGGGACGGCTTCCTCAACAGGCGCGGCCTGCGCATCCTGCTCGGGAGCTGCCTGCTCGTCGGCGATGCCAGGCGCGGTCGCCGCGCTAATGGTAAGGGTGAAGGAGGGCTGCTTGTCGGTGCCCTCGACGGTACCCGCCACCGTGTACGAACCCGGTTCCAACGCATTAAAGGCATCCTGCGATGATGCACCATCGACTTGCCAGCTCACCGAGCGGTCCTCGGTGGTACCGTCCGAGAGCGTGACCGAGACCGTGCCAGGAAGGGACACCGAGCCCGCCTCACACGTAATGTTGCCGGGCGATGCGACGGCGGTAATCGTCGGAGACGCTTGCTCGTCGGTCTCAGCCGCATCCCCCTGCGACGCCTCTTCCTGCTGCGTCGAGACACCCGCCGCAGCATCTTCCGTCGCCTGGTCGCTTGAAACCCCTTGCTCTGCCTGAGTAACGCCAGAACCCGACAACGCCTCCGCAATCGCCGGCGTGGGCACCGACCCCAACGAGAGCGCTGTCACCAAACCAGCGGTGACCGCAACATGAACCGTTCTCCGATGCACGTGGACCTCCCCCAGAAACCGCCCGTAGCAGCATGCGGGCACCGACGAGCCACCGCGCAACCGTGCACGGCAGCACGTCAAAAACATACACACACGCGATTTTAGGAGATTGCCCTCCCCCGACACAACCCATTAAGCTGGGTTTTTCCGCAAACGGAAACACAATACGCCCCACCGGGGACCCGTAGCCCGCGTACGCACAATGGCCGAAGGCCGAGGGCCCGCCCACGAGCCGATGCGCGAAGCGCAAGGCTCCCACCCCAAAGCTGAGCACAAGCCCAATACACGCCCGATGCGCGCAGCGCGAGGGCCCCAGGCCCCTCAGGGACACTACATCCAAACGCGCCCTAAAGGGCGAAAACGCAGGAAGCCCCCGGTTTCCTCCTAAGCGATTCCGCAGCAGTTCAGCTCTGCTGAACTGCGAGGACCAGCGAAGGAGGAAACCGGGGGCTTCCGAAGGGAGTTACAGCCCTTTGCGCTTAGAGCTTGATCTCGATGTCAACGCCCGCAGGAAGGTCGAGACGCATGAGCGAATCGACGGTGCCAGCGGAGGGATCGAGGATGTCGATGAGGCGCTTGTGGGTGCGCATCTCGAACTGCTCGCGAGAGTCCTTGTCCTTGTGCGGCGAGCGGATGACCGTGTAGAGGTTGCGCTCGGTGGGCAGGGGGATGGGGCCGGACACGCGGGCGCCCGTCTTCTGAGCGGTCTCGACGATGAGCTTCGCGGACTGGTCGACGATCTCGTGATCATAGCCCTTGAGGCGGATCCTGATCTTCTGGGTAGACAACGTTACCTCCTTGATGTGCGCGTGATACGCGCGATTGATACCTAATCGAGCGATCGCGCGTACTTACGCGTTGCCGCCAGCCTTGCTGACGACCTCGTCGGCGACAGACTTGGGCGCCGGCTCGTACGAGTCGAACTGCATGGTGTAGGACGCGCGGCCCTGCGTCTGGGAGCGGAGGTCGGTTGCATAGCCGAACATCTCGCCCAGCGGCACCTTGGCGCGAATGACCTTGTTGCCGGAACGATCGTCCATGCCCTCGATCTTGCCACGACGACCAGAGAGGTTGCCCATAACGTCGCCCATGTACTGCTCGGGGGTCTCGACCTCGACGGCCATAACGGGCTCGAGCAGGATCGGGTCGGACTTCTTGAGGGCGTCCTTGATGGCCATGGAACCGGCGATCTTGAACGCGGCCTCGGAGGAGTCGACCTCGTGGTAGGAACCGTCGAAGAGGGTCACCTTGACATCGACCACCGGATAACCGGCGATAACGCCCGTCTGCAGCGCCTCCTGGATGCCCTTGTCGATGGAGGGGATGTACTCCTTCGGCACCACGCCGCCAACGATGCCGTTGACGAACTCGTAGCCGAAGCCCTCTTCCATCTTCTCGAGCTTAATGACGGCGTGACCGTACTGGCCGCGACCGCCGGACTGGCGGACGAACTTGCCCTCGGCACGATCAACATCGTGGCCCGGGGCCTCACGGTAGGCAACCTGCGGCTTACCAACGTTGGCCTCGACCTTGAACTCGCGGAGCAGACGGTCGACGATGATCTCGAGGTGCAGCTCGCCCATGCCGGCGATGATGGTCTGGCCGGTCTCGTGGTCGGTGCGCACCTGGAAGGTCGGGTCCTCCTCGGCGAGCTTGGTGAGCGCGAGGCTCATCTTGTCCTGCTCGGCCTTGGTCTTGGGCTCGACGGCGACGTCGATAACCGGGTCGGGGAACTCCATGGACTCGAGGATGATCTCGTGGCCCTCCTCGCAGAGGGTGTCGCCGGTGGTGGTGTTCTTAAGACCCACGGCGGCGAGGATGTCGCCGGCGAAGGCGCCGTCGACGTCAACGCGGTCGTTCGCGTTCATCTCGAGGATGCGGCCGAAGCGCTCGCGCTGGCCGTTGGTGGCGTTCACCACGTAGGAACCGGCGTCAACGTGACCGGAGTACACACGGAAGAAGGTGAGCTTACCCACGTAGGGGTCGGTCATGATCTTGAAGGCGAGCGCGGAGAAGGGCTCGTCGTAGTCGGCCTTGCGCACGTCCTCCTCGCCGGTGTCGGGGTTGGTGCCGTCCACGGGCGGGATGTCGAGCGGGCTCGGGAGGTAATCGACGACGGCGTCGAGGAGCTCCTGCACACCCTTGTTCTTGTACGCGGAGCCCACGAGAACGGGGTTGAGCTCGTTGGCGAGCACGCCGGCGCGGATGGCGTCCTTGAGCTTCTCGACGGGGATCTCCTGCTCCTCGAGGATCATCTCCATGAGCTCGTCGTCGTAGTTGGCGGCGGCGTCAAGGAGCTCCTCGCGCTTCTCGGCAGCAATCTCCTCGAACTCAGCGGGGATCGCGTCCATGGGCTCGGGATAGGTCATGCCCTTGTCGTCGGCCTTGAAGTCCCACGCGGTCATGGTGACGAGGTCGATGATGCCCCAGAAGTTATCCTCGGCGCCCATCGGGACCTGGATGGCCACGGCGTTAGCGTTGAGGCGGTCCTTCATGGTGTCGATGGCATGCCAGAAGTCGGCGCCCACGCGGTCGAACTTGTTGATGAAGGCGATGCGCGGGACGTTGTAATTGCGAGCCTGGCGCCACACGGTCTCGGACTGGGGCTGCACGCCGGCCACGGCGTCGAACACGGCAACGGCACCGTCGAGGACGCGCAGCGAACGCTCGACCTCGGAGGTGAAGTCCACGTGGCCCGGGGTGTCGATGATCTGGATGCGGTAGGCGGGACCGTTCTTCACGTCGCCGCCCTTGTGCCAGAAGCACGTGGTAGCAGCGGAGGTGATGGTCACGCCGCGCTCCTGCTCCTGGACCATCCAGTCCATGGTGGCAGCGCCCTCGTGAACCTCGCCGATCTTATGCGTCTTGCCCGTGTAGTACAGGATGCGCTCGGTCGTGGTGGTCTTGCCGGCATCGATGTGGGCCATGATGCCGATGTTGCGGGTTTCGGAAAGCTTGTACTTAGCCTTAGCCATGAGTATCTACCCTTCCTGGATTACCAGCGGTAATGTGCGAAGGCACGGTTGGCCTCAGCCATCTTGAAGAGGTCCTCGCGACGCTTGATGGAAGCGCCGACGCCGTTCGAGGCGTCGAGGATCTCGTTGGCGAGACGCTCGGCCATGGTCTTCTCCTTGCGGGCACGCGAGAAGTTCACGATCCAGCGGATCGCGAGCTGCGTGGAGCGGCGGGAGTTGACCTCGACAGGCACCTGATAGGTGGCGCCACCAACGCGGCGAGGCTTGAGCTCGAGCGTGGGCTTGACGTTGTCCATGGCCTTCTTGAAGACGGCGAGAGCGTCCTGGCCGGACTTCTCGGCCACCAGATCGAAGGCGCTGTAGACGATGCGCTCCGCGACGGACTTCTTGCCGTCGAGAAGAACCTTGTTGATGAGCTGGGTCACGAGACGGTTGTTATACACGGCATCCGGCATAACCTCGCGACGATGAGTCTTAGATGCACGACGCGGCATAGTTTAATCTCCTCTAGCGTGAAAGTGTTCATGCGACGTTCGCCAGGCGACGCCGCAGGACGAATCTGGGTGGTTGCTTACTTCTTGGGACGCTTCGCGCCGTAGCGGGAGCGGGACTGCATACGGTTCTGAACCGCAGCGCAGTCGTAGGCACCACGGATGATCTTGTAACGCACACCAGGGAGGTCGCGCACACGGCCGCCGCGAACGAGCACGATGGAGTGCTCCTGGAGGTTGTGGCCCTCACCGGGGATGTAAGCGGTAACCTCGATGCCGTTGACCAGGCGCACACGAGCCACCTTACGAAGAGCCGAGTTCGGCTTCTTGGGGGAGGTGGTGAACACGCGGGTGCACACGCCGCGCTTCTGCGGGTTGTGCTGCAGTGCCGCGTTCTTGGACTTCGCGGGCTTAGACTTGCGGCCCTTGAGGACCAGCTGGTTAATTGTAGGCAAAGCGTACTCCTTCTTTAGATGATTCCAGCTTGTACGAGGTGCAACGGCTTGAATCGAGGCGTCAGCATCCACCTTCGAAACACGCAGTTCGCTAAGATACGCGCATTGACAAGCGATGTCAACAGACCACGCCTCCGGGCGTTTCCTTCTTTTCCTACAGTTCCTGAATTTCTTCACACATTTGTGGCTGGGAGGAGTCGCGAGGCACACCCGATCGCTCGGCTCGAGACCGGATACGCTCTGTGCAGGTTGATTGGCGCCCCTAGCTTCGCACTCGCATGGCCCAGTGCGCATTTTCTTGACGAGTGCTCAGCATAACTTTGCTGATGTTACCGATTTCGTGCATTTCGACAGGTTTGTGCGGTGCATTCGTCAAGAAAATGAACCCGAAAGGGTTTAGTGCGTCAAGCTTGCATTGCCGCTGCACCGCGCCCCTGCTCCGGTCGAAGCAGGCGGAAAGCGTACACGAGGGCAATGACGTTGGTTATGAGGAGGATGAGGAACGGCGCAGGCAGATAGCTGTAGATGAGGTCACTCCCCAAGGTTCCCATGAGGTTGTAGACGAGATGCATAAGCATGGCGGGCGCGATCGATCCACTCCGATGCGTCACGTATCCAAGTGCGAGGCCGAGCACGAAGGTGTATATGCCCTGCGTAAGATTCATGTGGAAGATGCCGAATGCGAGCGCCTGCACAATGTTCGCCACCGCAAAGGGCACTCCGGCGCGCTCCAAATAGGTAAGGCCCAGGCCGCGGAACCCCGCCTCTTCCACAAGAGGTGGCAGAACGAGCGTTGAGATGACCCACATGAGCCCGTAGGTCGTGATGCCCGAGCCGTCGACGAGCGTGTTGTACTCCTCCATAACAGAAGGAAGCAGTACGTTCACCAGAACCATGATGAGGGTTGTCACGATTTGCATCCCATACCCCATGAGCGCTGCCGCGACGAAATGTCTGCGGTCAACTCCCTGGATGCGTGCGTTCACCGTGGGCCTGGAATGCACTCTCCGACTCAGCTCGGTTTGCACAGAAGAAAAGGCTTGAGCTTGGGGCGCTCCCCCATCCTGAGCTTGGGGCACGCACCCACCCTGTGATGCAAGCTGCCATGCCACCGGGCGGTCACCATAGTAGATATAGCGCGCCGGCGGGCGGGGCGGCTCCGGGAAAGACGCGGACGTGAAATCGGTAGCCGATGCTATCGGGCGCTGCGAGGAATCAGCGCCCCCGGAAAGAGGCTGTCGCCCGGGAGCGGCGGCTGGCACGAACGGCTGCTGCTCGGCATAGGTATCATGGCTTTCCAAATACTGCTGCTCCAACTGCGCGTGGCGTAGGCGAGTGCGCTCTCGGTTGCGCATACCTCGCACCCAGAACAACACGGGAATCCCGAAGACGAGGTAGACGAGCGCAGAATACAGGTTCATGTTCTCGTTCATGAACGCAACGACGCGCTCGATTGCAGGCTCTCCCCCAACGAAGCCCGCACCATAGATAATGGCATACGAAACGACATAGCTCGCAAGGGTGGGCATCACGATCATGAGCGCGAACGCCAGCGCGGCGAGCAACAGGTTCTTCCAACGCTGCGACGCGTCCATCTTGGGCATAGGGCCTCCTTCCGCCTTCACTGGCCTGTCGCTTCTGCTATTTGCACATGCCTGCTGGCACATGTTGTGTCCCAGTGTACCCGTTTGCCCCGCACATCCATACGCTCTCGGGCGACTTCTGGACGCGCCCGGCGCTCTCGGGCGACTTCTGGACAGGCCCGGTGTTGCCGGGCGCAATTCGGACACTCCAGACGTTCTCGGACGTAATATCGCCATGTCACAGCGCTGAGGCGGCAGATTTTCGCCCGAAAACGCAGCGAGCATCCGAATGTCGCCCGAAAATGAATCGCCGGAATACGGGTCCCACAGGTCATCGCCCGAAAACGAGAATGAAACACCAGAACCTGGTATCCACGAACCAAAGGCGCTGAAACACAGTTACAACGAGCAACGTGTCAAATGGGGTTGATCATCATCGCTCGAGAATGAATACGATTCACCGGTACACGGTTCCGCCGAAGCATGTCAAATGGGTAATCAACGAATGGAATATCGGGTTGGGGGCCATATCGGGGACCGCCCCAGGCCAAGTCGGGAACTGCCCCCTGACCATATCGGGAACCGATCCGAGTCAAACCGAGCCCGTTCCGCACCAAATCGGGGACCGTTCCCTTGACAAAAGGCCCGCCTCCGAAGAGACGGGCCTTGTGCGAACGTTTCGCTACGGCTTATACCGCACGGAAAGTCTAGTCCTCCGTGCTGTTGTGGCCGTTCGGATCCTCGGGCGAGTCGCCGTCGTCGGTATCCACGAGCTTGTTGAGCAGAGCCTCCAGCGAGGGCATATCCTCGTTGATGATGCCCGAGCTTGCGGTATCGGCAGAAGAGCTCTCCGCCGGAGCACCGATCATCTCCTCATCGTCCTCGTAGTGGCGCGGCGCGCTCGTGCCGAGCAGAATGTCGTCCGGACCATCCGGCGAGAACACCATCTGGAGCAGCTGGGAGAGGTCCTCTTCGTCGGCCACATCCTCGTTGTTCTCGAGGATGTAGAGCAGGTTGTGCTCCTCGAGGCCGTCACGCAGCTCCTCGATCGCCTTAGCGCCAATGCCATCGATGCGAAGCAGGTCCTCCTCGCTCTTGCCCATGAGGTCGCCCACGGTCTCGATGCCCACCTCGCTGAACTTATTGGTCCAGCGCTGCGAGACGCCGAGGTCGTCGAAGAGGTACAGGCGCGCATCCTCGGCCGAAATCGTGCGGCCGTTGCGGGTGAAGGAGCCGTCGGCGCTGCCGAACTCGTCGTAGCCGGCGTAGCTCGTCTCCTGCGGCACCTGCTCGTCGAGCTCCTTGAGCTCGGCGGGGGCCCAATCCGGAAGGCTGCGCGCGGTCGGCAGGGTGGGGCCGTCCACATCCACATAGCCCTCGGGGGTGCGGTAGGTCAGCGTCGCGTTGGCATACGGCTTGAGACCGGTGCCCGCGGGGATCTTCTTACCCACGATGACGTTGGACTTGAGGTCCATGAGGTGGTCGACCTTGCCCTCGATAGCGGCCTCGGTGAGCACGCCCGCAGTGCGGATGAACGACGCGCTGGAGAGCCAGGAATCGATGGACGAAGCAACCTTCAGCGTACCAAGGATGACCGGCTCAGCCGAGGGCGCGGTGCCGCCCAGGCGGGCGACGCGCTCGACCTCATCGGCGAACTCATAGCGGTCGACGTACTGACCGAGCAGGTACTTGGAATCGCCGGGGTTGGTGATCTGAACGCGGCGCAGCATCTGGCGCGCGAGCACCTCGATGTGCTTGTCGTTCAGGTCGACGCCCTGCGAGCTGTAGACGTCCTTCACCGAGTGCACGAAGGTGTGCATGGTGGTCTCGATGTCCGTGAGCTTGCGGAGGTTGCGGAAGTTCACGAAGCCGCGGGTGATCAGGTCGCCGGCGCGCACCTCGCAGGTCTCGCCGTCGCGGAACCCGGGGCTCAGGTGCGCGGAGGACGGGATGTGGATCTCGTCGAGCACACGGGTCGGGTCGTCCATGTCGGTGATGGTGGCCACGTAGCCGCTCTCGTCGGTTCCGATGGTGACCATACCAGAGTGCGGCGCGAGCACGGCCTCGGCACCGAGAATCTTCTCGTTCACGTTGCCGACGATGTCGAACATACGCGAAACGGTCGGCAGACCCTGGGTGATGTCCTCAACGCCCGCGACGCCGCCGGAGTGAATGGTACGCATCGTAAGCTGCGTGCCGGGCTCGCCGATCGACTGGGCGGCGATGATGCCCACCGCGGTACCGATGGCAACCGGGCGACGGGTGGAAAGGTCCCAACCGTAGCACTTCTGGCACACGCCGTGCTTGGAACGGCAGGTGAGGAGCGCCCTCAGCTTCACCTTGGTGAGGCCGGCGTCGATCATCTTCTTGAGATCGGCCTCGCGCTCGATGTACTCGTCCTTGTGGAAGAGCACGGTGCCGTCCGCCGCAACGACGTCCTCGATGAAGCAGCGGCCCACGAGGTCGGCGTTGATGTCGCCGGACTCGAGAATGAGGTCGTAGGTCACGCCCTCGGTCGTGCCGCAGTCCTCCTCGCGCACGATGACGTCCTGGCCCACGTCGACCAGACGGCGCGTGAGGTAACCGGAGTCGGAGGTGTGCGAAGCGGTGTCGACGAGGCCCTTACGAGCACCGTAGGTCGAGATGAAGTACTCGAGAGGCAGCAAGCCCTCGCGGAAGTTCGCCTTAATGGGAAGGTCGATCGTCTCACCGGACATGTCGGCCATGAGGCCGCGCATACCGCCGAGCTGACGCAGCTGGGTCTTGGAACCACGGGCGCCGGAGTCGGCCATCATGTAAAGCGGGTTCTCCTCGTCGAACATGTCGAGCATGAGCGCGGAAACCTTGTCGGTGGCGTCGGTCCACACCTGGACCACCTCGTTGTGGCGCTCGCGGCTCGTGATAAGGCCGTTCTCGAAGTTCTCGTTGATCTGGTCGGCCTTCGCCTGGGTCTCGGCCAGGATCTCGGGCTTCTCATCGGGGATGAGCGCGTCCCACAGCGAGATGGTGAGGCCGGAGCGGGTGGCGTAGTGGAAGCCGGTGTACTTGATGTTGTCGAGCATCTCGGCAACCTCGGCCTGCGGATAGCGGTCGCAGCACTCGGCCACGAGCTTCTTCACGTCGCCCGAGCCCATCTTGTAGTTGACGTACTCGTAGTCGCGCGGCAGGCACTGACGGTTGTAGATGATGCGGCCGATCGTGGTCTCGAAGCGAGCGGTCTTGTTGCCCGTCACGTCGAGCTCCAGCACGTCGCCGCCGCCGTTGTTCACGCGGAACAGGCGGGTGCCGTCCTCGTTCTCGACGTTGGCGTCCTCGCCGGCCACGCGCACCTGGATCTTTGCCTGAAGGTCGATCTCGGTGCGGGCGTCGTAGGCGTTCATGGCGTCATCGAAGCTCGCGAACACGTGCCCCTCGCCCGCCAGCCCGTCGCGGGCCTGGGTGAGGTAGTACACGCCGATGATCATGTCCTGGCGCGGGGTGTTCACAGGCTTGCCGGATGCCGGCGAGCGCAGGTTGTTGGAGCTGAGCATGAGCACGCGGGCCTCGGCCTGCGCCTGCTGCGAGAGCGGCACGTGCACCGACATCTGGTCGCCGTCGAAGTCCGCGTTGAAGGGCTCGCAGACGAGCGGGTGAAGGTGGATGGCCTTGCCCTCAACGAGCACGGGCTCGAACGCCTGGATGGAGAGGCGGTGCAGGGTAGGTGCGCGGTTGAGCAGCACCAGGCGACCGTCGATGACCTCTTCCAGGATGTCCCAGACGAAGCTCGCGTTGCGCTCGATGGCGCGCTTGGCGCCCTTGATGTTCTCGACCTTGCCAAGCTCCACGAGGCGCTTCATGACGAAGGGCTTGAAGAGCTCGAGGGCCATGGTCTTGGGCAGGCCGCACTGGTGCAGCTTGAGCTTGGGGTCGGTAACGATAACCGAACGGCCGGAGTAGTCCACGCGCTTACCGAGCAGGTTCTGGCGGAAGCGACCCTGCTTGCCCTTGAGGGCCTCGGCGAGCGACTTGAGCGGACGACCGCCGCGGCCGGACACCGGGCGCCCACGACGACCGTTGTCGAAGAGCGCGTCCACGGCCTCCTGCAGCATGCGCTTCTCGTTGTTCACGATGATCGCAGGGGCGTCGAGGTCCAAGAGGCGCTTCAGGCGGTTGTTACGGTTGATCACGCGACGATAGAGGTCGTTCAGGTCGGACGCGGCGAAGCGGCCGCCGTCGAGCTGGACCATCGGGCGCAGATCGGGCGGGATCACGGGGATCACGTCGAGAATCATGTTGGCGGGGTCGTTGCCGCCCTTCAGGAAGGCGTCCACGACCTCAAGGCGCTTCACGGCCTTCTCGCGCTTCTGCTTCTGGCCGTCCTCGTCGGCGATGATGGCCTTCAGGGTCTCGGCCTCCTGCTTGAGGTCGATCTGCGAGAGCAGGTCGCGAATGGCCTCGGCGCCCATGTCGCCGGAGAAATACATGCTGTAGTAGCGCTTCATCTCGCGGAAGAGTGGCTCATCGGAGATGAGGTCGCGCTCGGAGAGCTTCATGAAGGCCTCGAAGGCGTCCGTGCGGAGCTGCTTCTCGTCCTTCGTCTCCTCCTCGATATCGATGATGCCGGCGGCGATCTCTTCCTCGGTCAGGGGCTCCTCGTCGCTGAACTCATCGAAGTTCTCGGGGTTGCCCTGGGCCTTCAGGCTCTCGATCTGGCGGGTGCACTCGGCATCGAGCTCCTCCAGGTCGGCGGCGAGCTCTTCGCGCAGGTCGTCGGCATCGGCTTCACGAGCCTCGTAATCCACGTGCGTGATGATGTAGCTCGCGAAGTAGAGCACCTTCTCGAGGTCCTTGGACTTGATGTCCAGAAGACGGCTCATGGGGAAGCTGGTGGGGCTCTTGAAGAACCAGATGTGGCTCACGGGAGCCGCCAGCTCGATGTGGCCCATGCGCTCGCGGCGCACCTTGGAGGTGGTCACCTCGACGCCGCAGCGCTCGCAGACGATGCCCTTGAAACGGATGCCCTTGTACTTGCCGCAGGAGCACTCCCAGTCCTTGGAAGGTCCGAAGATCTTCTCGCAGAACAGGCCGTCCTTCTCCGGCTTCAAGGTGCGGTAGTTGATGGTCTCGGGCTTCTTGACCTCGCCCTTGGACCAAGAGCGAATCTGGTCGGCGCTGGCCAGCGAGATCTTTACCGCGTCAAAATCAGTAGCTTCGAAATCTGCCACAGTCAACTACTCCTTATCTGTGGTCGTGGCGGCGAGGTCGGGAAGCGAGACCTCGGCGGCATCGGCGATCAGATCGTCGTCACCGAGCACGGCCTCGTCGGCGAGGGGGTCGACGGGCAGGGCCTCATCGGCCTTATCCGCGACCTGCGCCTTCGCAGCGGGCTCCGCCTCATGCAGCGGCTCGATGTCGAGCGCGAGCGAGCGGATCTCCTTGACGAGCACCTTGAACGACTCGGGGATGCCGGCCGTGGGGATGTTCTCGCCCTTGACGATGGACTCGTAGGCCTTCACGCGGCCCACGGTATCGTCGGACTTAACGGTGAGGATCTCCTGCAGCACGTTGGAGGCGCCGTACGCGTAGAGCGCCCAGACCTCCATCTCGCCGAAGCGCTGGCCGCCGAACTGAGCCTTGCCGCCCAGCGGCTGCTGGGTCACGAGGCTGTAGGGGCCCGTCGAGCGCGCATGGATCTTGTCGTCGACCATGTGGCCGAGCTTCAGGATGTAGGAGGTACCAACCGTGATGGGCTCGCGGAACTCCTCGCCGGAGCGGCCGTCGTACAGCGTGGTCTTGCCGCGCTCGTCGAGCTGGGTCACGAACTTGGGGTCCATGTGCTCGCCATAGCGCTCGGTGGCAAGGTTGAGCATGTTCTTGTTGGCACGGCGGATGACCTCGGCGATCTCGTCCTCCTTGGCGCCGTCGAAGACGGGCGTCGAGACGAAGAACGGACCGGGCACGTACTTGTCGGAATCGGCGTCGTCCACATCCCAACCAGCGGCAGCAGCCCAACCGAGGTGGCACTCGAGGAGCTGGCCCACGTTCATACGCGAAGGCACGCCGAGCGGGTTCAGGATGACGTCCACCGGGGTGCCGTCGGCCATGTAGGGCATGTCCTCGACCGGCAGGATCTCGGAGATAACACCCTTGTTGCCGTGGCGACCGGCGATCTTGTCGCCCTGCTGGATCTTACGACGCTGGGCAACGTAGACGCGCACCTGCTCGTTCACGCCGGGTGCAAGGTCGTCGCCGTTCTCGCGGCTGAAGCGCACCACGTCGATGACGCGGCCGTAGGCGCCGTGCGGCATCTTGAGCGAGGTGTCGCGCACGTCGTGGGCCTTGGCACCGAAGATGGCCTTGAGCAGGCGCTCCTCGGCGGTCTGGGTGCTCTCGCCCTTCGGGGTGACCTTACCCACCAGGATGTCGCCCGGGCCCACCTCGGCGCCGATGCGGATGATGCCGTCATCGTCGAGGTTCGCGAGCATGTCCTCGGAGAGGTTCGGCACCTCGCGGGTGATCTCCTCGGGTCCGAGCTTGGTATCGCGCGCGTCGATCTCGTGACGCGAGATGTTGATGGTGGTGAGCAGGTCCTCGGCCACCACGCGCTCAGACACCACGATGGCGTCCTCGTAGTTGTAGCCTTCCCAGCTCATGTAGGCCACGGTCAAGTTCTGGCCGAGCGCGAGCTCGCCATGATCGGTCGAGGGGCCGTCGGCGATGGGCTCACCGGCGGCAACCGTGTCGCCCACGCGCACGAGCGGGCGGTGGTTGATGCAGGTCGACTGGTTGGAGCGCTGGTACTTGGGCAGGCGGTACTCCTCCAGGCCCGCGGAAGTCTTGATGGTGATCTTCGCGGCGTCGGCGAACACGACCTCGCCGTCGTGCTTGGCAAGCGTGACCTCGCCCGAGTCGAGCGCGGCGCGGCGCTCCATGCCCGTGCCCACGTACGGGGCGGCCGGGTGGATGAGCGGCACGGCTTGGCGCTGCATGTTCGCACCCATGAGGGTACGCTTGGCGTCGTCGTGCTCGAGGAACGGAATGAGGGTTGCAGCGACCGAGATCATCTGGCGCGGCGAGACGTCCATGTAGTCGACTTCCTCGACCAGAACGTCTGCGGGGGCGCCGAACTTTCCGTCGTAGTCACGCGTACGGGCCACGATGGTGTGCGGGCGCACGATGTTGCCGTCGATGTCGGTGGTCACGAACTCGTTGGTCTTGGGGTCGACCGGGGTGTTCGCCGGCGCGATGATGTGGTTCTCCTCCTCATCGGCGGTCATCCAGTCGATCTGGTCGGTGACGCGGCCATTCTCCACGCGGCGGTACGGAGCCTCGATGAAGCCGTACTCGTTCACGCGGGCATAGAGCGCGAGCGAGCCGATAAGGCCGATGTTGGGGCCTTCGGGGGTCTCGATCGGGCACATACGGCTGTAGTGCGAGTTATGGACGTCGCGGACGGCCGTGGGCACGTTGGTGCGGCGGCTGGAGCCGGACTTGTGGCCCGCAAGACCGCCGGGGCCGAGGGCCGAGAGACGGCGCTTGTGGGTAAGGCCCGTGAGAGGGTTCGCCTGGTCCATGAACTGGGAAAGCTGCGAGGAACCGAAGAACTCCTTGATGGCGGCCACGATGGGGCGGATGTTGATGAGGCTCTGCGGGGTGATCTCGTCGATATCCTGAGAGCTCATGCGCTCGCGCACCACGCGCTCCATACGGCTCATGCCGATGCGGAACTGGTTGGCAACGAGCTCGCCCACGGTGCGCACGCGACGGTTGCCGAAGTGGTCGATGTCATCGGTGTAGAAGCCGTCCTCCCCCGCGGCGAGCGCAAGGAGGTAACGGAGCGTGGCAACGATGTCCTCGTCGGTGAGGATCTTGACCTCTTCCTCGGTAGCGAGGCCGAGCTTCTTGTTCACCTTGTAGCGGCCCACGCGTGCCAGGTCGTAGCGCTGCGGGTTGAAGAGCAGGCCCTCGAGGAGACTGCGGGAGGCATCCACAGTGGGGGGCTCGCCCGGACGCAGGCGACGATAGATCTCAATGAGGGCATCCTCGCGGGTAAGCGCGGTGTCGCGCTCGATGGAGCGCTTGACCACGTCGGAGTTGCCCAGGAGCTCGAGAATCTCGTCGTTGGTGGTCGCGATGCCGAGCGCGCGCAGGAACATCGTGGCAGACTGCTTGCGCTTGCGGTCGATGGACACCATGAGCTGGTCGTGCTTATCGACCTCGAACTCAAGCCAGGCGCCACGGGCCGGGATGACCTGCGCCTTGAAGATGTCCTTGGGGGTCGTCTTGCCGTTGGCGTCCGTGACCACGCCGTCCTGCTCGCTCGAGAAGTACACGCCCGGCGAACGGACGAGCTGGCTCACGACGATGCGCTCCGTGCCGTTGATGATGAAGGTGCCCTGATCGGTCATCATGGGGAAGTCGCCCATGAAGACGAGCTGCTCCTTGATCTCGCCCGTCTCCTTGTTGGTGAGACGAACCTCGGTGAGGAGCGGCGCCTGGTAGGTCATGTCCTTGGCGCGGCACTCGTCCTCCGTGTGGGGAGCATCGCCGAACTGGTGATGACCGAAGGTGACCTCCAGCACATGGTTCTGGCTCTGGATGGGGCTCGACTCCTTGAACGCTTCGCGGAGACCCTCATCCATGAAGCGCTGGAAGGATTCCTTCTGCACGGAGATGAGGTTGGGAAGCTCCATGGAGGGCGCGATCTTGCCAAAGTTGACGCGAGCGCGCTCCGTCGGTGTTGCCTGCGGAATTAATGTTGCCACCAGGTTGTTCCTCCTTCTTGAAAAGGCGGGTTTGTTGGCCTCATGGGCGGCATGGCCGGAAGCGCTCGCGGGGCATGCGCGCCCGCCTTGAGCGGCATAGCCGCCCTCTCACGCTTTCCGGACCCAATCCACCTGATGGGGCCAGTTTCGCAACCTATAAGTTTACCAATCGCCTACCGTTTAGCAAGATTTTCCTTGACGCAGGCACTGTTTTGGGGTAGCAAAAAACTTCACTATTAAATCCGCAGGTTGTTGCTGATATATCGAACATTTGTTCATGAGTTTTGTGTGAGACGATGTGCCCAACGCGAACAGGACACCGCCCAGCGGCATGCGAACGGCGTGCGAACTCTTATGTCCGATGCGGCCAGAAGCGCACGCGGACTCCAGAATCCGAGGCTACGTGCGAAACACCGGCACGGCCCACAACATGAGAAGCAACACCGCGCAGGCCACGCGATACCATCGTTGACGACTCATCTCCGTCCCATCTGCCACGCGTTGCCCCCTCACACGTCGCCGCGTACTGATTCCCCTGCATCCGTCGGCGCAACTTGAGCAGGCCGAGAACTGCCATCACCTTCGAAGCTCGTGCGCTCGGAGATGATGTAACGCGGGCGTGCCTTGGTCTCGAGATAGGTCTTGCCTACATATTCCCCGATGACACCGAGGCATATGAGCTGGACGCCGCCCAAAAGGCATATCACGCTGATCGTACTCGCCCAACCGGATACAGCCCATCCAAGCAACGCATTCGCCACCGCCCATACGATACCTAAGAAGCTAGCGATAGAAATGACAATGCCCAATGCCATGACCAGGCGAATTGGCTTGATGGAAAGGCTCGTCACGCCGTCAAGCGCAAGCCCCATCATTTTCACCAAAGGATAGCGAGACCTTCCGGCGATGCGCTTCGAACGCTCGTAAACGACTTCGCAGCTTTTGAATCCCACGAGAGGGACCATTCCCCGTAGATAGATGTTCACCTCGTGAAAACCCGATAGCTCCCTCATCACCGGGGCCGAAAGCAAACGATAGTCCGCGTGATTGTATACCACCTCGGCACCGAGCCATCCAAGCAGTCGATAGAATGCCTGAGCGGTTGTGCGTTTGAGCCACGTATCGGCCTTGCGGCTACTGCGCACACCGTACACGACATCAAAGCCCTCTTGGTAGCGCGAAATCATCTCATCCATCGCATCGATATCGTCTTGCCCATCGCAATCAATGGAGATGGAAGCGTCGCAACGGTCCCTCACCTCCATAAGGCCGGCAAGCAGGGCATTCTGATGGCCGCGATTCCTGCTCTGGCGAATGCCGCGCACGCGGGAGTTATGCCGAGCGAGTGTACAGATTATGTCCCATGTCGAATCCGACGATCCATCGTCAGCGAGCATGAGGAAGCTATCTTCAGCCACCTGATTGTTACGTATGAGCTCGCCAAGCTTTGCGAGGAACCGAGGAAGCGTGTACGGAAGCACTTCCTCCTCGTTGAAACAGGGGACTACGATGGCCAGCGTGGGTTTTGTCCGCATGAGCTGCTCGAGGGCCTACCGCGTGAGGCCGCCACGCACCTCAATGGCATCCCAGAACTCGTCACGGAAACGCGGGTCGGAAGCGGCCATGAGGGCATTCGTGGCCATCCAGCCGGACGGGGTGCCCGTATCGTAGCCGCTGAGCGGGTCGATGACGACGGCATACATGGTCTCGCGGTCAAGCGAGCGCGCCATGGCATCGGTGAGCTGGACCTCTCCGCCCGCACCGGGAGCCTGATCGGCGAGCAGGTCCATCACGAGGGGCGAGAGCAGGTAGCGACCAACGATGTAAAGGTTCGAGGGGGCGTCGGCGGGATCGGGCTTCTCAACGAGGCCCGAGATGCGCCACACGGCACCGGGTTCGCAGTCGGCAACGTCCTCCGCGCCGGCAAGCGATCCCGCGCGCTCGCCCGCGATCACGCCATAACGCGAGACCTCCTCCGGAGCGCAAGCCGCAACAGCGATAACGCTCGCGCCACCATGGGCGCGGCTGACCTCGAGCATCTTGTCGCAGATGTCGCGCGCCGGCACCACGTAGTCGCCGAGGAGCACAAGGAAGCTCTCCCCCGCCACGGCATCGGCCGCAGAGCGGATGGCATGACCGAGGCCGTTCGGCTTGTACTGGAAACGGAAGTCTACGGGAAGGCCGCCGGCCTCGGCAACGGCATCGGCATAAGCGGTCTTTCCACGAGAACGCAGAAGCTGTTCAAGGGCCGTATCAGGCTGGAAGTAGCTCAGGAGCTCCGGCTTGTTGGGGCTCGTCACGATGATGGCGTCCGTAACCTCCTCGGGTTCGAGCGCCTCCTCTACCACGTACTGGATAACCGGCTTGTCAAGCACGGGAAGCATTTCCTTGGGCGTGCACTTGGTCGACGGCAGGAAGCGGGTGCCCAGGCCCGCGGCGGGGATGATGGCCTTCACAGATGCGTTCCTTTCAACGTGCCCGGTTCGGGCGACATCGCCGGCATGCGGCGTGAAATAACTTCGCACAGCATAGTAACGCGACACATGAGACGCACGGGAAATCTCAAGCAAATTCCAAGGCTCCCCCTCATATGTCTACCGCGAACGGTCGCCCTCCGCGTGTGAATGGATGCCTGGAGAGCTATCGAGGCCCGCGCCGCCCTGATCGCCCACCACACGGCGCAATTGGGGTCCTGGATTTTGCCGTTTCTCACCCAAGAAAAAGCAAGATCAAGGACCTCAATTTGCGAAATGAAGCGCAGCCTTAAGATAAGGAAGCAAGCGCAAAAAAACGGGGTCCGAGACGAATCTCGAACCCCGTAGTGCAACACATGGGCTGCAGCCGATCATGCGGCATGTCCGAGCAGGCGCTTCGCCTGCCCAAACTTACTTGAGGGAGACGGCAGCGCCGGCGGCCTCGAGCTTTTCCTTGGCAGCGTCGGCGTCCTCCTTCTTGACACCCTCGAGCACGGCCTTCGGAGCGTTCTCGACGACCTCCTTGGCCTCCTTGAGGCCAAGGCTGGTGAGCTCGCGGACGACCTTGATGACCTGGATCTTGTTGTCGCCGAAGCCCTCGAGCACGACGTCAAACTCGGTCTTCTCCTCCTCGGCGGGAGCGGCGGCAGCGGGGCCGGCCACAACGGCGGCGGGGGCGGCGGCGGAGACGCCGAAGGTCTCCTCGATGGCCTTGACGAGCTCGGAAGCCTCGAGCAGGGTCATTTCCTTAAGAGCCTCGATGATCTCTTCGTTGGTAAGCTTAGCCATGGTAAGCAATCCTTTCGGTTACCACGCCCAACGCTGGGCGCGGAGCTGAAACTTCACGTGGCGCGCGAGCGCGCCGGGGTGCGTGGCCGGGCCACGCGCGGCTGCTAGGCAGCCTTCTGCTCGGAGATCTGCTGGACGGTACGGGCGAGACCGCTCGACACGCCGTTGACGCAGACCGCGATGTCGCGAGCGAAGCCGTTGATGAGGCCGGCGATCTGGCCAAGGAGCTGATCCTTGGTGGGCAGGTCGGCCATGGCCTTGGCGTCCTCCGCGGTAATAGCCTTACCCTCGGAGATACCGCCCTTCACCTCGATGACACCCTTGGCCTTCTGGGCGAAGTCCTTGAGCACCTTCGCAGAGCTCACCGGCTCCTCCTTGTAGAAGACGTAAGCCAGCGGGCCGGCGAGGATATCGTCGATCTCGGGCTGCTCCTGGTTCTTGAGGGCGAGGCGGACGAGATTGTTCTTGTAAACCTTCATCTCCGCACCGGCCTCGCGAAGCGCGTGGCGCAGCTCCTGAGCCTGCTTCACGGTGAGACCGTTGTAGGACATCACGTACAGGCCAGCGCTGGCCTCCACGCGCTCCTCGATCTCGGCGACTTTGTCGATCTTGTACTGCTGTGGCATTCGTTACACCTCCTCGTTGCTTTCCGGGCACGGGCCGCCGAAGACTGTGGCGGGGATGCCTCGGAAATGAAACGCAGAAACCGGGTTTCCGCGTTTCAAAAAGAAACCCCCGCGCTGCGTGAGCGACGGGGGCGAGAAGACATGCAAAGTTGAGCTATCTGCTCGACCACCTCGGCTGGCGGGTTTCCCCATTGAGCCTTGGGTGTGCACCGAAGTGCTCCCCGCGGCACCGGCTGTCTCTGGCAGCGGGTCCGTGCGTGAACCGGGTGTTAGTATGCCGCGTTGCAGAACGCGCGTCAACCGACAAGCGGCAGTGGCGCAGGAAATGTGCACATATTTTCCTCGTTGATGGCCTTCTACGCTCCATTCAGACGATGCGCAAGCCGAATTGCTTTGCCTGCAGGCCAAGTTTGGCTAAAAATGTCGATTTATGGCAATCCGCGCGTGCGTCGAGGGGGCGTCGCGGCCTTCATGGAACCCCCTTGGCGGATCGGAGACGCGTATCCTGCCTGTTAGCCGTCTCGCAGCCCCGCAAATTGCGCTATGGGGCGAGCCCGTCCCATCCAGCTTCTCTTCTGCCATCGCCAGAAATCGACATTTTTAGCCATTTTTTGCTTTCGACACAATATTTTGGCTTTGCCGGACGATTCTAGCCGCACATATCTATCCGCGAGCGATGCCGAGTGCTCCTCCAACCGGAGAAAACAATGCCAAGCAAACCGTTACAGACCGCGCGCCGCGCCCAATGACCTCGTTCTGCACTTGCGGTACCATACCGGGCAAAACTCGTTGAAAGGAACGCCGTGTCCAGCCGTACCCCCTCCGTCACGCGCCGCACGCTGCACTACTTTTGGGGCGTCACGCGCATCCAGCTCCCCATGTTCGTCCTCGATGTCGCCGTGACGCTTGGCTACGTGTTCTTCCTCACTTTTGCAAGCCCGCTCATCGTGGGCCAAATCGTAGACATGGTAGGCGCAGGCGGCGTGGGGCCGGACGAGGTCCTAACCGCTTTCGGGCCATACATCCTGGCGCTCATCGGCGTGAACATCGCCGGCCAGGTTTGCAGCAAGCTGCAGGACTACGCCTGCGCCAAGCTTGAGATCCGCGCAGGTTACGAGCTGGGGCGCCTGGCCTTCGACACCCTCTCCAACCAATCGATGACCTTTCATACCAACCGCTTCGGCGGCTCGCTGGTAAGCTCCACGCAGAAATTCATATCCGCATACAGCCTGCTCATGGACAATTTCACCTACTCGGCGCTACCCACCGCAGCGACCGCGGTGCTCACCATATGCATGCTTGCGCCACTTGCCCCCGCCTATGTTGTGGTGCTCCTCGTGGTGCTCATCGCATACGTGGCCATCGTATTCAAGCTGTACCGCAAGATTCTCCCCATCAATGCAGCAGCCTCCGCTGCACAGAACCGCCTTTCCGGCGAGCTCTCGGACTCTATCACTAATATATTGGCGGTGAAGACAGCCGGACGCGAGGCATACGAGCAGAGCATCTTCGAGCAGGCCAACCAAGAGGTCAAGGCCGCCGACAGCCAGCGCATGCGCCGCACGGTGAAAACCGGCGCGGTCACGAGCTCGCTCATCGTGCTCATGATGGGGCTTGTCGCGGTGTTCATCGCCGGCGGCAATGCGTGGTTCGGCATCAGCGCGGGCACGCTCGTCATGATGTTCACGTATACCAATTCGCTCTCGGGGCGCTTCAACATGCTTTCCCAGATGTTTCAGCAGATCAACCGCTCGTTCGGCGAGGCGCACGATCTCACGGTGGCGCTCGACGAGCCGCGTCTCGTGGCAGACGAACCCGGCGCGCCTGAGCTCGCCGTACCGGAAGGCGCCATCGATTTCAGCAACATCGATTTCCATTATGCCGATGCCAGCGCCGACGACGCCGTGTTCCGCGGTTTCAGCCTGCACATCCCCGCGGGACAGCGTGTGGGTCTGGTGGGTCGCAGCGGCTCCGGTAAGACCACGCTTACCACGTTGCTGCTTCGCCTGGCAGATCTCTCGGGTGGCAGCATACGGATAGACGGGCAGGACATCGCCCACGTGAGCCAAGTAAGCTTGCGCCAGCATATCGCCTACGTGCCGCAGGAACCGCTCCTGTTTCACCGCACCGTGCGCGAGAACATCGCCTACGGCCGGCCCGATGCCTCGGAGGAGGAGATTATGCAGGCGGCACGTGAGGCCAACGCGCTCGAGTTCATCGAGAAGCTGCCGCGCGGACTCGACACGCAGGTGGGCGAGCGCGGGGTGAAGCTCTCGGGCGGGCAGCGCCAGCGCATCGCCATCGCGCGCGCCATCCTCATGGACGCGCCGATCCTCGTGCTCGACGAGGCAACGAGCGCGCTTGACTCCGAGAGCGAGAAGCTCATCCAGGATGCACTCGAAAACCTCATGCGCGGCCGCACATCGCTCGTGATCGCCCACCGGCTCTCCACCGTAGCCGCGCTCGACCGCATCGTGGTGATTCGCGACGGCGAGATCGTGGAGGACGGCCGTCATGCCGACCTGGTACACGCTGGCGGCGAGTATGCGCAGCTGTGGAGCCGCCAGTCGGGCGCGTTCCTGGGGAGCGAATAGGGCTCGATCGCGGTGCACGGGATGGTGTTTGAGCACGGCAGAAGGTGCTTCAGCGCGGTGCCGGGTGCTTCAGCGCGGTGCCGGGCGCTTCGTCGCGGCGTTGGGTTTTTCAGCGCAACGCCAGGCGTCTCGTCGCGACGCAGGGTTTTCTGCACAGCGCAGGGTGCTTCACCGCAACGCCAAGCGTTTCGCCGCCCCGCAACCGCAAGTTGCACAATTGCAAGGCGAACATGGTGGCGCGCGCGGGCACGGCGCATAGACTATGTGGTAAGCGACATCCACGCCGCATCGCCTGATCGCATCGTTTGACCGGGAGGCTCCCATGAACGGACAACTTGCCCAACGCCTGTACGGCCTCCGCCGCGCCAACGGCTTGAGCCAAGAGGAACTCGCGCGCAAGCTTGCGGTGAGCCGCCAGGCGGTTTCCTCCTGGGAATGCGGCGACGCCCTGCCGAGCACCGAAAACCTGTTCGCGCTGGCCGAGCTCTACGGAGTGGGCATGGAGACGCTCATGGATGACGTTCGGAACGACGCCCGCGAGGAAGACAGGCGCGCCGGGTACGACGTAGAGCCTCGGGCCGCTTGCAGCGAAGCCGGAACGGCAGCCGACGCCGACGTGCCAGGCAGCGACTCCGCGCCCCCTGCGCGCCAAAAACCATCCGGCCGATGGCTCAAGATCGCTTGCCTGGCCTTGCTCGGCATCGTAGCCGCCACATTCATCGTCTGCTGCGTTGCCGCAAAACCCGACCTGCACGTCATTGAGGGAACCGTGGTGGCGAGCGACCGGGCCAGTGACGACTTCGTCGTAGACCTCGGCCGCGGGTATGACTACCGTTACTGGGTTATTTCCGTTGACAGCAACACCATGTACTCGCACGCCATCGAACAGGATGGCGAGGTGCCCGAAGAGACCGAGACCGATCCCCTTGCGCCTGCGGTAGGCCAGCACGTGCAGGTATCGATCAAGACGCACGCGCAGAATGCCCCGCAAGCGACCAACCTCGCCGAAAGCGTCTGCGTCATCGAGCAGGCGGAGGGGGAATCGTGACGGCCGCTACGAAAGGGGCGCGCGAGGCAACGGGGCTGCGCGTGGGGCTTATCGAGCTTGACGAGGGCTGCGAGTCTCGGCACCCCGGCCAGGTTTGCGGGTCACGGCACGCTGGTGAGGGCAGCGGGCCGCAGCACCCCGGCGAAGACCCAAGCCCTAACCCGAGCCCCGCAGCGTTATTGCTCGACGACTTCGCAGATGCGCTCGCTGCGTACACGCGTATATCGGCACGGCAGAATGGAACAGCAGCGGTTGCGCCACGGTTTGTTCGGGCTCGCCTTGAAGCCGGCCACCGCTTGCCGGCGACCTTGGAAGCGGGGGGCCTCACAGGCTGCGACGTTGTGATTTGCGCCGCGTGCTGCACAACAGGGGCACCGGATGCCGCAGCAACGTTATGCGTGGCACTGCAAGACGGCAGCGCGGCGGCGAACGACGCGGTCCGCCCCGGCACTCCCATCGGCATGCTCGCCGCGGGGAACGCGCACGACGGCTCAGACGCGCGCGAAGTTGTCGCGCGCGCGGCATCTGCCTGCCAAAGCGCGGGGCACCCCTGGATCGGCGGCGTCATCGTAACCGACGGAGCGCTGCTCCCCCGCCTGATGAGAACGCCGCGGCTCGGTGCGTGGCGCCGAGATGTTTCCGAGGCCGTCGATTGCCTGGTCGCCGCCGTGAGGCTCGGCCGCTCGCTTGACGAGCTTGAAGACATCATGGGCGCCGGCGCCGAAAACCTTGATGCCAAGCACCGAGCCCCGAGCGTCATCGTTGCCTCGCCCCACACGTTGTGGCGCTCCGTGGTATCCAAATGTCGAAGGCTTGGCGAATAGCCCTCGCCGGCAGGCACCGGCGAATCACCAATCAACCGGCAGGCAATGGTGAGCAGCCACTCAGAAGGGTGCCGGTTTATTTCCGCCCCGCTATCGGGCGACAGCGAATAGCCCTCGCCGGCGGGCGACGGTTAGCCGCCGATCCGTCAGCGGGCAAGCTCGTCGAACGCTTGGGACCACCGCTCCACCAAGCGCTCGAGACTCCACGACGCGTTCGCCGGGCTGGTCGAAGGCAGCACCACTGCCGGAATTCCGGTCCGATCTTGCAGGTACCGACGATATAACCGCCCTGCCGTGCCGCCGTTGCAAAACACCGCCACGATGTGCGCCGAGCCTACGATGCGCTCGATGCGCGCGGGCACCACATTTTTAATGCTTGCGTCGGAAGAGCCCTTGATATCGCAGCTCTCGATGACATCCCAGAGTGCGATGCCGTGCCCAAGCAGCAGCTCGCGCTTTGCCTCGATGGAAGCGGCGAGCGAAGCGGGGATGCCGCCCGGGAGGGCATCGCCCTCGTTCGGTGGAACGGGTGCGCCCACGCAAGCCGCGATCACGCGCCAGAAACGGTTTTGCGGGTTACCGTAATAGAACGCGTTCTCACGCGAAAGCACCGAGGGAAACGACCCCAGCACCAGCACGCGCGAGCGCTCATCGAAGACCGGATCGAATCCATGCGTGATGTGCTGGTACTCCCCCATCGCCTAGCTCCTCTCACCACGTGACCGGCAGGTTACGGCGCATCGGTAGCTCGCCGCGCGCCCCTCCTCTTCTGCTACCATGACGCAAACACCATCCCCATGCAAGGAGGCTCCATGGCTCGCAGATATCTCATCGTCATCGATATGCAGAACGACTTCGTGACCGGCACGCTCGGCTCCGCCGAGGCACAGGGGATCGCCCCCGCGGTCGTCGAAGCTGCGCGCGCGTTCGATGGCGAGGTGCTCTTCACACTCGACACCCACGGCGAAGATTACCCCGAGACGCAGGAAGGCAAAAACCTCCCCGTTCCCCATTGCATCAAGGGCTCCGAGGGCTGGCAGCTCATCCCCGAACTCGCCGACGTCCAGCGCGAGCGCGATGCCCGCGTGTTTGAGAAGCCGACCTTTGGCTCCACGGAACTTGTCCACTACCTGACGCACGCCAACGCAACCGAGCCGATTGAGTCCATCGAGCTTATCGGCGTGTGCACCGATATCTGCGTGGTATCGAACGCCCTGCTTATCAAGGCCGCACTGCCCGAGGTGCCCATAAGCGTAGACGCGCGCCTGTGCGCCGGCGTCACGCCCGACGCGCACCAGGCCGCGCTCGCGACCGTGCGCAGCTGCCAGGTTCAGGTGGCCGGCGCGTAGCACCGCGTCCCGCTGCCGCACTTTTTGCGTGAAACGCGTTTTTTGTGGCAGTTATTTCAACTATGAACGATGAGGCGCGGGTTTTGCCGTGCCTCATCGGGGCCACGGGGACGGCCAGCCAACAAAATCCTGCGATTTTGACACACGCATAGGCATCGCGGGGGCATCGACAGCTGCCGATGCCCCCGCGAATCGTTCATAGTTGAAATAACTGCCAGAAATACAGGCTTTCGGAAGAAAAACTACGTGACCGCTCCCAAAATCGCCATACCAGCCGCTACGCCAAGCCCAGCGCCAAGCCAATCAGCCGCACGGCCAAGGCCACCAGCCACGCCACGCCGCACTGCATGAGGACCACGGCGCACATCATGCGCGTGCCAAGCTCGTTTCGCACTGCGGATACCGCTGCCACGCAGGGCGTGTACAGCAGGACGAATGTCAGGAACACATAGGCCGTCAGCGGCGTGAAGAGCGTAGCGAGGCCCGCAACCGATCCGCCCATGAGCACGGTAAGCGTCGCCGCGACGTTCTCCTTGGCCCCAAAACCCGCAACGATGGCAGCAGCCGCAATCCAGCTCCCAAAGCCAAGCGGCGCGAACAGCGGCGCGATGAACGTGCCCAGCCCCGCAAGCATGCTCTGGGACTGGTCTGCCACCACATCGAAGCGAAGGTCGAACGTTTGCAGGAACCAGATGATCACGCTCGCCGCGAAGATGATGGTGAACGCCTTGGTCACAAAGCCCTTGGCTTTATCCCACGCCAGGCGGATCGTCGTCTTGGCCGAGGGCAGACGGTAGTTGGGAAGTTCCATCACAAACGGAACGGGGTCGCCCTTGAACGCCGTCCCCTTGAGCACGAGCGCCACAAGCACGCCCACGACCATGCCCATGATATAGAGCGAGACCATAACGAGCGGAGCATGGTCGGGGAAGAACGCCGCCGAGAACAGGGCGTACACCGGCAGCTTGGCTGAGCAGCTCATAAACGGCGTGAGCATGACCGTCATCTTGCGGTCGTGCTCAGAAGGGAGGGTGCGCGTGGCCATGATGGCGGGCACGCTGCAGCCGAAACCGATGAGCATGGGCACGAAGCTCCGCCCGGAAAGGCCCAGCTTGCGCAGGATCTTATCCATCACGAAGGCAACGCGCGCCATGTAGCCCGAATCCTCTAGGATGGATAGCAGCAGGAACAGGACCACGATGATGGGCAGGAACGAGAGCACGCTGCCCACGCCGGCGAAGATGCCGTCGATCACGAGCGAGTGCACGACCGGGTTGAGCCCGAACGCCGTGAGCGCTTGATCAACCACGCCGGTGAATGCCTCGATGCCGAGTTCGAGCAGATCGGAGAGGCGCTGCCCCACCGCGTCGAAGGTAATCCAAAACACGAGCACCATGATGAGGATGAACACGGGTATGGCCGTGTACTTGCCGGTAAGGATACGGTCGGCGGCAACAGAGCGCAGGTGCTCGCGGCTCTCATGGGGCTTTACCACGCTCTGGTCGCACACCCCCTCGATGAACGAGAAGCGCATGTCGGCGAGGGCAGCCATGCGGTCGGTGCCGGCTTCCTCCTCCATCTGGCAGATGATGTGCTCTACGGCGTCGAGCTCGTTCTGCTCGAGCGCGAGGGCCTGCGTAACCAACCGATCGCCCTCGATCAGCTTGGTCGCGGCGAAGCGTACGGGTATGCGCGCCGCTTGGGCGTGGTCGTCGATCAGGTGGCAGATGCCGTGGATGCAGCGGTGGAGCGCACCGCCGTCCGGACCGTCCGCCGCGCAGAAGTCGAGCCGGCCAGGGTGCTCGCGATACCGCGCCACGTGCAGCGCGTGCTCGGCGAGCTCGCCCGTGCCCTCGTTCTTTGCCGCCGAGATGGGCACCACCGGTATGCCGAGCGCTGCCTCGAGCGCGTTCACGTCCACCGTGCCGCCGTTCTCGGTAAGCTCGTCCATCATGTTGAGGGCGAGCACCATGGGCCGATCAAGCTCCATAAGCTGCAGGGTAAGGTAGAGGTTCCGTTCGATGTTCGTGGCGTCCACGATATCGATGATGGCATCCGGCTGCTCTTCCAGGATGAACTGGCGGCTTACTACCTCCTCGCTCGTATAGGGCGAAAGCGAGTAGATGCCCGGCAGGTCGGTGATGGTGGCGTTTGCGTGCCCCTTGATCTGGCCGTCCTTGCGGTCCACCGTCACGCCCGGGAAGTTGCCCACATGTTGGTTGGAGCCGGTGAGCTGGTTGAAAAGCGTCGTTTTGCCGCAGTTCTGGTTACCGGCGAGGGCAAAGCGCAGGGGCGCGGTCTCGGGAAGGGGCGCCGACCCCTCGCGGCGCGGGCGCGCGGGCTCCTCACCGAACGCCGGATGAGCCGCCGTGCTCGCCTGCGGGTTCTTGCGCGGGCAGTCATGGGCGTCGTGCACGTTCGCGAGCGAGATGCGCGCGGCGTCGGCTCGACGCAGCGTGAGCTCGTAGCCGCGCAGGCGAATCTCGAGCGGGTCGCCCATGGGGGCGTACTTCATCATGGTCACTTCGGTGCCGGGGGTGAGCCCCATATCGAAGATGTGCTGCCGCAGGACGGCATCGCCGGAATCGACCGATTCGATGATGGCGTCCTTGCCGATTTCTAGCTCATCGAGCTTCATGCAATATCTCCTCTGCATGAATCTGTCCAAAGATTTCTACGGTGAATTGTAATCGCAATACATCGACCTAGCGCAATATCGTTAATTATTTATATTTGAACATATGTGCAGATAGTATCGTATTGCCACTGTTCGCCCCTCATGCGGCCGTTGGATGTCGCTACGCGCCATAGCCCTCTCGTCACTTCATGGCAAGGCATTTCCAGAGCCCTTTTCGATGGTCTCCGCATTACAGCAGGCCACAGCGGCTTCGAATCGATTTGAGCAGAGGGAACTTTCTTCAAATCAAAAATCATCGCAGAGGTCTTCAACCGTGCTGGGATATGAATTGGAATGAGCGCCCCCTTGCGTTCGCACGCTGCCCAAGTGCACGGGAATGCCAATTACTTCGACAGTTCAGGATGGCGGCAGCGACACATTGCCCGCCGGAATCTCGCGCTACCGACATCCGAGACAAACGGGCTGACCAGCGGCAAGCATTCACATCTGCCGCATGCCGCCCAATCCTGTCGCAGCGAATGGACATGCCCCGAATTAAGACACAACGCAACGAACCGGCTGCAATCGCGCGCGGCATGCGTCCCTCGCTGAGACCCCACGGCGCAACGTTCACCACGCGAAACGGCACGAGCTGAACGGCCGTACAGGCGCCATTTGCCCGACCTTTCAACTTTTGGGCACTCCATGGGGATCAAGCGAAGTAGACGGGAAAGTGCCAGCGTCCCTACCTGCGCATTCCCCGCACACCGCGCCGCGTCTACTCCGACGCTCCCCGTTTACGTGCCCAAAAGTTGAAAACGCTTCTCAGCGAGGAGGGAACCGGGCGCGAAATCCAGCTCGAAGCCCCTTAGAAGCTCTTGGGGGCGACGCATCGCCACCCCAGCGCTCCCCTAGCGCGCGAGCAGATGACCATACGCCCGCTTAAGCTCTTTAATGCGGTCGAGGGTTTCGAGCGCCGGCCCGTCTAGCTGCGCCGCAATGCCCACCACAAGCGCGTCGACCAACGCCACCGCGCTCGCCATCGAATGATACGCACGCGGCTCCCCGCGGTAGGTATAGAGCTCGATCGTCGCTCTCGGTCCCGCGCTGCGCACATAGCGATCGGTGAAGAGCACCGTCGTGCAGCCAACCTTCTCGCCATGGTCCAAAAGCGCCTGGCCCTCGGGCGACACGCGCTGGAAGCCGAAGGTCACGAGCACGTCGCTCGGCCCCGCGTGCACGAGGCCCTCCATGAGCTCCGTGCCGCCCGCAGGCAGCAGCTCCACAAGCATCCCGTAGCGGTTGAGGCGGAAGCGCAGCAGCTCGGCCACGCAGGCCGAGGCACCCTTGCCGTGCAAGAAGATGCGCCGCGCTGCCACGAGCGCATGCACCGCCCTGGCAAACGATTCCTCATCGAGCCCCTCGAGCGTGCGATCGACGTTCGCGCGCTGCTGGCGCAGAAACGCCTGCACGTCGCCCGCGCCCTCGTCGATACTTGCCGACATTTTATCCGCGGGCCCCAGCGAGCGCGCCGCGACGGCATTCTTCAGCGTTTTGAAATCGCCGAACCCCGCATGGCGCGCGAACCGCGACACCGTGGCCTCGGAGATGCCGAGGCTCGCCGCCACGTCTTGAATCGACTGCAGAAGGAACTCGCGCGGCTTCTCGACGATGTGGTTGATGATGAGCTCCTCGGCGGGCGTGTAAGCCACGCCCGTGGGAAAAAGCGACGGATCGGTCATGGCTCCCCTACTCTGCCCCCGCTATGAGCGTCTGCACGTAATCGCCGCCCAAGCGGTCAATCTCCTTGAGCGCACGCTTGAGCATGCCCGCCGTCTTGACCTTGAAGGCAAGGTCGGACGCGTAGGAAATGCGGTAACTCCCCGAAAGTACCTGCGCACGCAGGTCGGCTACGGTCGTTACGCGCTCGCTCATGACGGTGACGGCGCATCCATACTGAAATGCCTGGTGCGTGTCGCTCCCCGAGACCACGGGCACGCCGAGCTCTTGCGCGAAGGCGTAGGTCTTCGCGATCGTTCCCTCGAAGTCGTGCGCGAGGTCCTTGCCGTTCAGATCGACGAACTGGAACGCCGCGAGCGCCTCGCGCGGCTGCTCGGGAATGTGGCCGGGCGCCCGGAACGGATGCGCCGCGCCAAAGAAGAGCCCCCGCCGGCGGACCTCTTCCGCAAGTTCCGCGAGCGGAAGAAAGGACCCCTTGGACTTATGGGGCTCGAGCGCCCTATTGAAATCGAGGATCTCTTCCATCGTACCGAGCACGAGCGTATGGCCGCTCTCCGCAACATCCACCTCCATGCCCGGAAAGACCAGAAGGCCGTTCACGTTGAAGGCGTCGCCCTCCCGGGGGAAGCGCGCCGCGATGTCGGCATACACCTGGTCGAATCCGAGCGTGTTGAAATGCTCGGTGAGGCATATGGCATCGAGGCCGGCCGAGGCCGCCTCGCCAAAGAGCCAATCGGTGTACGCCGGCGAGAATGCCAGGTACTTAGCTAATTTTCCATGTGTGTGAAAATCGATGTTCATTGATTTCCCCTCTATTGATTGCCGTTGGAGTGGCCGGTGCGCCCGCCCGGTGCTGGTATGTCGCGCGCCTACTTGAGCACGCCCGCGTGGGCAGGCGCGACGCGCGCCCACAGCAGCACGCCCGCCCGGCGCAGGCACAATGCGCGCCTACAAAAGCACGCCCGCGAGAGCGGGCAGCGCGAAGCAAAGCGCGGCCCAGGCGATCGAGACGGCAGCGAAGATAAGGTCGTTCCGGCCGATGGCAAGCGACGAGAGCTTGATCTTGAGCACGGCCATATTGGACGATGCGTACCGGTACCCCTTGAGCTCGAGCGCTTCCACCGTGGTGCGCGAGCGCTTCGCCATGTTGAGCGTGAGCGGGTAGAACGACTGGACGATGGTCTTCACCTGGTACACCAGCCAGCGCAGCTTGCCCATGAGCGTATCGTGCGCCGGCGCCTGGCCGCGGAGGCGGAAAGAGAGCAGGATGTTCTGCAGCTCCTCGAACATGATGGGGAGAATCCGGTAGGCAAACGAGATGGAGAACGAGAGGCGCTCCGGGCAACCAAACCAGAGAAGCCCATTCGAGAGGCGATCGGGGTCGAGGCCCGAAAACACGGTAATCGACGCAAGCGAGCAGGTGGTGACCTTGAGGGTAAGCACGAGCAGGGGAACGAGCGTCTCGACGCTGCCGCCGAAGAAAAGCGCCACGATGAACAGATAGCCCGTCTGCGAGAACACGCCCAGCGCAAATACGAAGAGCACGAGCGGCGCGACGCGAGCGAGCCTTGTGGTGACGGCGCAGAAGAGGAAGAGCCCCAGCAGCACGGTCACGTCGGAGAGGAACCACGGCACGAGGCCGAAGAAGAGATACCAGACGATGAGCACGCGCGGGTCGAGCTTGGCGATGGGCGTGTCGTCATTGCCGTACGCGTTCCTGAGCACCTGGTTGCGCAGGAAGTCGATGGACACCTTATCCATGACGTTCTCTGAGAGTTTTTCGAGCATCGAGCTCGCATCTCCTTTCCATGTCACATAGGGGGGCAGCCCCTTGTTTGACGCTCCGGATTTACCCGCCGATGGCAGCAAGCGCCAGATCGCGGTAGCCGTCGAAGCACATGAGGAAGTCCTCGATATCGAAGCAGGTTGCCCGCGCATCGAGCGCGGCGCCCATGGCATAGATCTCGGGCGGGCAGATGCCCGACGCCTCGACCACAGCTTCGTTGTGGAAAATCTCCTCCGGCGTGCCGTCGCCGATAACCTCGCCTTGATTGAGCACGATCACCCGGTCAGCGAACTGGCACACAAGCTGCATGTCGTGCGTCGCGATGACCACGGTGTCCGTAACGCCGCGCAGGTCGGCGATGGTGCGCACAATCTCGCGCCGCGTGGCGATGTCGAGGTTTGCCGTGGGCTCATCGAGCAGAAGGATCGGCGGATTGAGCGCGATGCCAATGGCGAGCGATGCCCGGCGCATCTGGCCGCCCGACATGAGGCGCCCGTCACGATCGGCGAGGTCGCCCAGCCGGAAACGGTCGATGAGCTCCTGGGCGCGCTCCTGCCAGCCCGCCACCCCGCGTGCGCGCATGGCAAACTCCACATCGGCGCGCACGGTGTCCTTGATGAACATCTGCTCGGGATTCTGGTAGACGAGCGAGATCGCACCGGAGATGTCTTCCGGGCTCATCGCGCGCGTGGCCACGCCGCCGAGGCGCACCTCGCCGGATGTGGGCTTGATGAGGCCGCACATGAGCTTCATGAGCGTGGTCTTGCCCGCTCCATTGGAGCCCACGAGCGCGACCTTCTCCCCCGGCTGTATGGCGAGGTCGAGGCCGTCGAATACCGTGTGCGGCGCGCCCTTGACGCTTCGGTATTGCACGTGCACGTCGCGGAAGGCCACGGCGGGCTCTGCGCCGGGCGCGTCCGAGGGGTGGACGGGCTCTGCGCCGGGCGCACCCGAGCCGCGGCCACGCCCCTCGGCCATCGCATCGCCGCAAGAGGAGTGCGCCTGCGGTGTGAACCCAAGCCCTGCAAATGCGCGTACGCCCTCGTCCACGGTCGTGGGCAGCTCGATGCAGCGCTCCATGATGCCCGCGCTCTTGAGCTCGCGCGCGGCCGAGGCGATCTGCGGTGGATAGATATCGCTCGCCGCAAGGTCGTCCAGCTGACGCAGCGCCTCGCGTGCCGGGAGCTTCCACGATACTGCGCCGTTCGCCATAAGCACCGCATGCTTGCAGTAGTCGGCGATGAAGTCGGTATGGTGCTCGATCACGATGATCGTCTTGCCGTGATGCTCGTTGAGGCCACGCAGCACCTCATAGGTCTGACGCGCATGATACGGGTCCAGCTGGGCGATGGGCTCGTCCAAGATGATGACCTCGGGCTCCAGCGCGAGCGCTCCGGCAAGCGCGAGCAGGTGCTTCTGCCCGCCCGAAAGCGCCCACACATAGTCCTGAGCCTTTTCGGCGAGCCCGCAGAGCTCGAGCGCCGCCATCCCGCGCTCCAGGTAATCGGGCTGGGCGTAGTTGAGGCTCGCGAACGATGCCTCGTCGAGCACCGTCGGGCGCACCAGCTGGTTCTCGAAATCCTGGTATACATAGCCCACGTGCTGGGCCAACTCGCCGATAGGGGTATCGCGCGCCTCAAGGCCGGAAACCATGAGCGAGCCGGTCATATCGCCCGCGATGAACTGCGGAATGAGCCCGTTCATCGCTTTGCAAAGGGTCGATTTGCCGCAGCCGTTGGCGCCCATGATGGCAAGGAAGTCACCCTCCTCCACCTCGAGGTCAAGGTGGCGGAGGGTGGCATCATGGGCACCGGGATACGTGAACGTGAGGTCCTTGATGGAGATAATCGACATATCCTGGTCCCTTGGGGGCTACGCGCGGCTTAGGGTCGCGTTGCGGTGCAGGCAGAACGCGGCGATGATCGCAATTACCGCCGCAACGCCGAGCCCGGTGAAGATGGCGCCGGTGCTCTCGGCCCACTCGGCCTCCCACTCGATGAGGGAGAATCCCGCTTTCGAGAGGCAGGCGGCGAGCACGGCCACCACGAAGCACGCCACGGCGCCCAGAACGAGCTTGGCAGAGGGGGCCTCGGGCGCGTCCTCGGCCGTACGCGGCTTCATGCCCAGGAGCGGCTCGATCTTTCCATAGAGGCGCGGGACCAGGAAGAGCGTGGGGAGCAGGCAGAACAGGATACCGCTGAAGAGCAGGTCGTTCAGGAAGGCGAAGCCCTCGGTGAAGAAGACCGACTCGGGAAGGCCCGGTACAGCCTCGAACTCCTCGACTGCGAAGACGACCTTCAGGATGTCCACGCCGGCGCTCATGGCAAGCTGGAGCGCCGTCGCGCCGATGGCGGCAGCGGCCACGGCCTTGAGGTTGCGGGGATCGCGAACCAGGGTGCCTGCGATGTAGATGGCGATGGTGACGGTCAGGAACTTCTCAAGCTCGCCGATGCCTCCGAACTGGCCGAGCATGATCTCGCTGAAAACGAGCTCGCCCGTTGCGGCGCCCAGCGCCACCGAAAGCGGGTCGAAGAGCATGGCTAGGGTAAGCGGGATGAACAGGAAGAACTCGACCGAGAACTCAACAATGCCTACCTGGACGGAAGGGATGAGCTCGGAAACGAGCGTGGCGAGGCCGTAGAGCGACATGCTGAGGACGAAGACCATCAGCTTGTGCGCCTGGGCGCCCTTAGAAACCGTAGTTGTCATGGGATTCCTCTCTCTTTCTGCGCCGGCGAAAGCGCATTGGTTCGAGGGACGTGGCAGCGTGCTCGGCGTGCCGCGCGCGGCATTGCGAGCGATAGCCCGGCATGACGCCGCAGACAGCTGCCCACGCGGGGGCCACGGTCCCTGCCGATGTGCTCGGCAGGAAGCATCATACGCAGCTGAACTGCGGAAATGGGTTAGCCATGCGTAAGGTGAAAATAAAGTTTCGCTGGCTGGTTTGATGAAAATTCTGCATGCACCCGCAGGTGCGGCGGGGTGCTTTCTCGCACGTCTCATGAAAATGCGAGCGATTTCGCACTTTACATAGCGCTGATATTGGCACTTGCCCCGAGTTGCCGGGTGGGAACCAGACGCCGGCTGGGCTTCCGAGCGGGTTTTGGGCATCGCAAGGGCCGCCCGGCGAGATCCGGACACCGCTCGCGTTGCCGGGCGAGATCCTGCCGCAGCCCCGTTCTTGGGCGACTTTCGGACACCGCCGGCGTTCTCGGGCGACATTCAGACGCTACGAGGCTCTCAGATGGCGAAACCCCGCCCGAGAAACTGAGAAATATCCGAATGTCGCCCGATGTCGGTGCCGTCAGCAAATGGTGAGACAGTTGTGCCGGGTACAACTGTCTCCAACTGTCTCCGAGACAAATGTACCTGGCACAACTGTCTCCCGGCGCCTACGCCGTCATCTCACCTAGAGCAGCAGGCGCTCACACGCGCGGCAAGTAATGAGATAATACGCACCCATAATCGCAACCGTGAAGCCAAGCACGCCCGCCACCACCAACGCAAACGACGCGCTTCCCAGCACCAGCGCAAGAAAGGCAACGAGCACCAGGCCGAACACGTCGTGAATGAGAGCTCCCGCAAGAGGCGCCGCAAAGCACAGGCGCACCTGCGCGCGCAGCGATACCCGCGCCATGGCGCGTTCGCACCCCAGCTCACGCAAGGTTTCGAACGCCTGCCGCGCGTCGGCCGCCCCCGAAAGCTGCTGCAGCGCGAGAATCGCCGCCGCCGTAACCAAAAACGCCGCCCCGTAGAAGATGCCCACGAATCCGATAGGCGCAAGCGAGCTTGCATTCTCGATGAGCGCACCAGGGCCGCGCATTCCCACGCTAAACGCAAAGCCCGCGCAGGTCATGCACACCGCCGCGGCAACAAGCACGCACACGCACGAAAGCGCTGCGGCGGTGCTCGACACCCTCGCCTCGACCTGCCGCACCGTGAATGCGCGAAGGCCCGTCCAATATACCTCGGCGTGGCGCCGCGCCCGCGCTCCCCAACGCCACGCAGCCGATTGCATCACCAGGTACGTCGCCCCGAAAGCAGCAAACCCCATGGGAATGATGAACACGACGAAATACATGGGCTGGAACACGCAAGTTCCCCATACGATAGCGAGAAGCGGAAGGGCCGCGACAAACTGGATGCGCGCCGCGCGCTTCGTGCCAAATGCCAGGTGCTCGGGCGCACGCTCGGCGCACATGAGGTCAACGAGCGGCCGACGCAGCACGTCTCGCGCGCACGCAGCGGCGCCGAGCGCGGTGATGGCCACGAAGCAGCCCGCTGTCCAGGTTGCGGCACCGGGCGAAAAGCTCGCCTGGAATCGCCATGGCGCATCGAACACAAAGGCGGCAATGGCGCTGAACACGGGCGAGAGCAGGCCGCCTAGGATTATCCCCGCCGCCAGCGAGGCTGCGCCCACCACGAGGCCTTCGAGCGCAAGAACCGCCGCGACCCCATGGCGCGGCATACCGACAAGCGCATAAAGCCCGAACTCCCGCTTGCGCCGGCGCACGATAAACCGGTTGGCATAGGCAACCAGAAAGATGAAGATGACAACCACGAAGACCGAAAAACCCTCGAGCACCGTACCCGACTTCGCATAGATGGAGCGCTGGTCTGGGGTGAGGTCGAGCGCGAGCAGGTAATCGCCCGAAGCGATGAAGCTATAGAGCAGGCAAGCGGCGAGCGCGAGCGTTGCGAAGTAAACGGAATAGTCGCGCAGGCTGCGCCGCACGTTGCCCAAGGCGAGCTTGATGTACATGAGACTCCTCGCAGGAGATTTGCGGGTAATTCCATGGTTCATTGTCGACCGGACGCTCCACCGGCGCCATCGATTTGACTTACGCTCGGCTTACGTTTTTGCAACGTAGCGCTAGTTCAGCCGCGGTGTCCTCGACGTGTGAAAACCCTGCCGTGCCACCCGCGGAAGCCACGCGAGCACAAGATATGCAGCGCCCTGTATGAGAAACCCCAAGCCCGCGGCGCTCTGCACGGCCAGGGTTCGCCTATGATAGAACCAGCTCGACAGACTGCGCGCGAGCGACGGGCCGAACGGGCCCAGCAAGCCGGACGTGGCCGACGGACTTGACCTGCTCAGTGGATTGAGCTTGCTCGGCAGGGTTGCATCATTTCTCAGGAGAGGAAGTTTCCATGACGTCTTCCATTCGCAACGTCATCTTCGACATGGGCGGCGTGCTCATGACATTCGATAGCAAGCGCTTCGCAACCATCTTTACCGACACCGAAGAAGACGCCGAGCTGCTCGACCGCGCGCTCTTCGACCGCAATGAATGGGCGCTCCTCGATGCTGGGGTCATCAGCCACGAAACCATGCGGCGCATCGCAGAGGCTGCTCTGCCCGAGCGGCTCCTCCCCAACCTGCACGAATGCATCGCCCACTGGCCCGAGCACTCCGAGCCCATCGCACCCACCAACAGCTTCGCCGCACAGCTCAAGGAGCGAGGCTTTAGCCTGTACCTTCTCTCCAACGCAAGCACGCACGTCGACGAGCAGCTGGGCCACTGCCCCGCCTATCCGCTCATGGACGGGCGCGTGGTCTCGGCAGAAGAGCGTCTCATGAAACCGGACCCGGCCATCTACCAGCTGCTCTGCGAGCGCTATGGCCTCGATCCCGCAACATGCATCTTCGTGGACGACAATCTCAACAACTGTCACGGAGCAGAGGTGGCCGGCATGCAGTCGTTCCATTTCATCACGGATGATGCCGCAGCGAGCGTCGCCCAGTTGGAGCGGATTCTTGACCTCTAGGTTTACAGTGGAACCGAGCTGCCGACGATTACCAATACCATCCTGGCGGACCTGATTACCTCAGCGCTCACCATTGTTGTAAACCGCATCATCGTTTATGACACGTCAATATGCTCAACGCTATGCATGCGGCCCTCAGTACAAGGAATCCAGCGGCGAGCCTCACCTACGAGCCACGAAAAAACTCGCAAATTCAGCCGTCCACACAGTTCTGAATCAAAACTCTCGCCAAAGGATCGAATTTCACGACATGGCCCGAGTACAACCGATGAAAGCTTCCAAACTACCGCAGGTAGACGCATCGGAGCTTCGCTAGCTACTTTGCCCAGGCCCCATAATTCGATCCTTTGGCGAGAGTTTTGATCTGCGCCGGGCTACGAGAGTGCCAAACGCGCCCCTTAAGGGAAAACTTTGCGCCTGAAAGCCCGCTGACGCGACTCCACACGCCACGAAGCGCCCTTCCGAACGGCGGGGGCGCACTTTCGCGCGGCGCAGAGTTGACGATTTCCGCGCGGCATGCCGGCGGTGTATAACGCGACGACGAAACAAGGAGCATGCCGATTGGCATATCGCCCGCGACGCAGAGCGTCGTCAACGCTCGCACTGCGCGGCGTGGCGCAGGGCACGCGATGTCGGGTATCATGTGGCCGTATACGAAACACGCCCAAGAATCGAGGACTACTGTGGACCGCACTAAAATCGTCCAGCTCTATACGCACGCCGAGGAGTTTGGTGACCAGACCGTCACCGTCGCGGGTTGGATCAAATCTGTCCGCGACATGAAGAACTTCGGCTTCGTGACCGTGAACGATGGCAGCTGCTTCAAGGACCTGCAGATTGTCATGAATCGCGAAGCGCTCGCCAACTACGACGAGATTGCGCATCAAAACGTCTCGGCAGCCATCACCGCCACGGGCACGCTCAAGCTCACCCCCGAGGCGCCCCAGCCCTTCGAACTCACCGCCGAGACCATCGAGGTCGTAGGTGCCTCCGCGCCGGGCTACCCGCTGCAGAAGAAGCGCGCCACGGTGGAGTTCCTCCGCACCCAGCAGCACCTGCGCCCGCGCACGAACCTCTTCCGCGCCGTGTTCCGCGTGCGCAGCGTCGCGGCAGCCGCCATCCACCGCTTCTTCCAGGAGCGCGGCTTTGTGTACGTCAACACGCCGATCATCACGGCGAGCGACTGCGAGGGCGCAGGCGAGATGTTCCGCGTGACCACCATTGACCCGGCGAACCCACCGCTCGTGAGCGAGGAGCAGGCCGCCGCGAGCAACGGCGAGCTCACCGCCGGCGAGGTGGACTGGAGCCAGGACTTCTTCGGCGTGCCGGCAAGCCTCACTGTGTCTGGCCAGCTCAACGCCGAGAACTTCGCCATGGCGTTCGGCGACGTGTACACCTTCGGCCCCACCTTCCGCGCAGAGAACTCCAACACAACGCGCCACGCAGCGGAGTTCTGGATGATCGAGCCCGAGATTGCCTTTGCCGACCTGGCAGACGACATGAACCTCGCCGAGGACATGCTCAAGTACGTCATTCGCGATGTCATGGCCACATGCCCCGACGAGCTGGGCATGCTCAACAAATTCGTTGACAAGGGGCTCATCGAGCGCCTCGAGCACGTGGCGAGCTCCGACTTCGCCCGCGTGACCTATACCGAGGCTATCGAGATTCTGGAGCAGGCCGTGGCTGCGGGCCAGAAGTTCGACTACCCCGTGAGCTGGGGTATTGACCTGCAGACCGAGCACGAGCGCTTCCTCACTGAGCAGCACTTCAAGCGCCCGACCTTCGTGACCGATTATCCTGCCGAGATCAAAGCCTTTTACATGCGCCTGAACGACGACGGCAAGACTGTGGCCGCCGCGGACTGCCTGGTGCCCGGTATTGGCGAGATCATCGGTGGAAGCCAGCGCGAGGAGCGCCTGGATGTATTGGAGCGCCGCATCGAAGAGCTCGGCATGGACAAGGAGCAGTACAAGTACTACCTTGACTTGCGCCGCTACGGAACGTGCCCGCACGCGGGCTTTGGCCTGGGCTTCGAGCGCCTGGTGATGTACCTCACCGGCGTGGGTAACATCCGCGACGTGATTCCGCACCCGCGCACGGTGGGCAACGCGGAGTTCTAACTCATCGCGCCGAGCTTTGGCCAGCCAAACGTGTAGATACGGTGCATGATTAGGATTCCGTTCGGCTGGCAGCCCATGTTGAAAATTCGCGCGCCCGTTCGCCGAGCTTAAGCGACCGTCCAGAACCGCGGGCGGTCGCTTTTTCGTACACGCTCGTATGCTCGCAGCATCAATCAACGGTCCCCCACCGCTGCGAGGTGCCCATGAACCAAAGCTATCATCTAGAACACGATATCTTCGTTAACGCCCCTATTGAGACCCTGCGAGATAGGCTGTACGCCGCGCGCTGCGTCGCTTCGGAGCCCTTCGAGCGCGGCGCTGACTCGGAGCTCGCCACGTACGAAGGCGGCAGAGAGTTCTACGTGCCCAGCTCCCACTCGGGATCCGCTTTGTACGAAGGCAACCAAGAGACCGCCGCGCTTAACGCCAGCCCAGACGCTGCCTTTCATCACGCTGACCGAGAACCTGCCGATTACCAAGATGATTGGGGGCTCCCCGCATTACCCGATGAGGAGGCGCCCGCATATGGCAAGTTCGACCGAACGCGGGCGTACGATACGCGTACGCTGCGCATCCTTGCGATTCTGGAAGAGCACACCGATGAAGAGCACGCGCTCAGCGCGCCGCGCATCAAAACCATGCTCGACGCACAGGACCACCCCGGCACTCGACCGCCACGCGTCACCACCAGCTCGATACGCTACTCAATCCAGATGCTCCGCTCCTTTGGGTTGAACATCGCGGGCAACAACCATCGCGGCTATGCCCTGCTTTCGCACCCCATCCCCACCGAAGATGCTGAGCTCACCCTCAGCACCATATGGAACAGCGCAGCGCTCACCTCGATCGAACGCCGGAGGCTTGTAAAGAATCTGCTCCCTCTCGTCGCGCCCACGGTTCGGCATCGCTTTGAGAAGAGCATGGAGCAGCCTTCCGGGAATGCAGCGCTTCCCGCTCGCGTAAACATGCGCTTTCAGCTTGCCACGGCGCGGCAGATCATCGAGCGCGCCATACAGCTTAGCGCGCCCGTCACGTTTGTGCTCGCCGCAGCGCATGGGGAAGCGGGGGCGTCGAGCCATCGGTTTTGTCTCTTCCCCGAAGCGCTTGTTGAATCAAACGGCACCGTCTTCGTGCGGGGACGCCTCGCCCAAGCGGCGCGCTCGAACAGCACCGATCCCGCAGGCGTTATCGATAGCGGGCGCACCTTCCGGCTCGACCGCCTCCAGGCGCTCTCGATGCGCGACGGAGATGATGTCATGTACGTCGCGTCCGCGCCGCAGGTAGCGCCACCGGTACCGCAGGCCATCTCGCCTGCGCCGCAGGTAGCCTCGCCCACACCCGCGCTGCAGGCCATCGCGCCCGCGCCGCAGGCCGTCTTGTCGGCATCGCAGTTCGCCCCATCCGCGCCGCAGGCCGCCGCGCCCGCGCCGCAGGCCATCGCGCCTGCACCGGAAGCCCCCACCGTCCACGATTCCAATCGTTAACAATCTATAACAAGACCTCCACATGTGCCTGCATCCAGCGCATCTCGCTATGATGAAAAAACCCGCGCTACCGTGGGGATTTTTATCATCCGATGCCAGGGGGAACTGCCTTCGGCTGATTTTTGGAGGAACAATGGAACGGACTACCGTCTCGCGCCGCGGCCTCATCGCCTCGCTTGCCGCCGCTGGCTCGCTCTCACTTGCCGCCTGCGCCAACGACACCTCTGGCGGAGGCTCGGCGGGCAGCGCGAGCAGCTCGGGCACCTACAGGATCGGCGTCCTGCAGCTCACGCAGCATGCCGCGCTCGATGCTTCGAACGAGGGCTTCATCGCCGCTCTCGACGATGCCGGCATCTCCTACGAAGCGGACCAGCAGAACGCCAACAACGAGCAGTCGACCTGCACCACCATCGCCTCGACCTTCGCGAACGACGGCGTCGACCTCATCCTGGCCATCGGCACGCCCGCAGCCCAGGCCTGCCTGAACGCCACGACCGAGATCCCCATCGTGGGCACCGCCATCACCGACTTCGCAGAGTCCGGGCTCGTGGAGTCGAACGACGCTCCGGGCGGCAACCTCACCGGCTCCTCCGATATGACGCCCGTCGCCGACCAGATCTCCCTGCTCACCCAGCTCGTGCCGGACGCCGCGCAGGTGGGCCTGCTCTACTGCACCGCCGAGAGCAACTCCGAGATCCAGATCCAGATGGCAGAAGAGGCCCTGGACGATGCGGGCCTGGGCCACGAGCGCTACTCGTTCTCCTCCACCAACGAGCTCCAGACCGTCGTGGAGACCATGGTCGGCCAGGTTGACGCCGTGTACGCCCCCACCGACAACACCGTGGCGGCCGCCATGGCGCAGGTTGCCTCGACCGCCGACGCCGCGGGCATTCCCACCATCGTGGGCTGCGACACCATGGTCGAAGACGGCGGCACCGCCTCGTACAGCATCAACTACCGCGACCTCGGTTACCGCGCGGGCGAGATGGCCGTGCAGATCCTCACCGAGGGCGCCGACCCGGCAACCATGCCGATCGAGTATCTGGAGGCCGAGGACTGCACGCTCATCGCCAACCAGGCCTCGGCCGATGCCTGCGGCGTCGACCTCTCCGTGCTCGACGCCCCCGAAATCGTCTAACGCGCCTCGCAACCCTGGCAGTGAACCCTGCTGCCTTCGATGTAAAGGAGAAGAACCATGAAGTCCGCAATTTCTCGTCGCACCTTCGCAAAGGGCCTCGCAGGCACCGCCGTAGCGCTCGGCGGCCTCAGCATCGCCGGCTGCAGCGATAACGCAGCCTCCGGATCTGCCGCAAGCAGCGGAACCACCTACCGCATCGGCGTCCTGCAGCTCACGCAGCACTCCGCCCTCGACGCGGCGAACGAGGGCTTCATCCGCGCCCTCGACGAATCGGGTATCTCCTACGAGGCGGACCAGCAGAACGCCAACAACGAGCAGTCCGCCTGCACCACCATCGCGTCCACGTTCGTGAACGACGGCGTGGACCTCATCCTCGCCATCGCGACCCCGGCCGCGCAGGCCTGCCTGAACGCCACGACCGAGATCCCCATCGTGGGCACCGCCATCACCGACTTCGCAGAGTCCGGGCTCGTGGAGTCGAACGACGCTCCGGGCGGCAACCTCACCGGCTCCTCCGATATGACGCCCGTCGCCGACCAGATCTCCCTGCTCACCCAGCTCGTGCCGGACGCCGCGCAGGTGGGCCTGCTCTACTGCACCGCCGAGAGCAACTCCGAGATCCAGATCCAGATGGCAGAAGAGGCCCTGGACGATGCGGGCCTGGGCCACGAGCGCTACTCGTTCTCCTCCACCAACGAGCTCCAGACCGTCGTGGAGACCATGGTCGGCCAGGTTGACGCCGTGTACGCCCCCACCGACAACACCGTGGCGGCCGCCATGTCGCAGGTATCCGCCACCACGAACGAGGCGGGCATCCCCACCATTTGCGGCGAGGTGGGCATGGTCGAGAACGGCGGCCTTGCATCCGTTTCGATCAACTACGAAGAGCTCGGTTATCGTGCGGGCGAGATAGCCGTGCAGATTCTCACCGAGGGCGCAGACCCGGCGACCATGCCGGTGGAAACCATGGGCGCCGATGAGTGCGACCTGGTTTACAACCAGCAGACCGCCGACGAGATCGGCGTGGACGTCTCGAGCCTGGCCAGCGACGGCGGCACAGACGTGAGCGCTGAGGCGTAAGGCATCTCGAGATCCGAATCGCCTAGCTTCACATACTGGGCAACAAGCGTAGCGCTACGTACTATGCGGGCTCCGTTCAAGAGGACGGAGCCCGTTTTCGTTCATGCGAAGTGGAGTTGGCAGACAACGCCGCCCGCCCCCTGAGTCGAAATGTGACGAGGCGAAATGGGACGAGCAAGACAAGATTGCCCATGCGCCGTCCAGGCAAAAGTACCAACCGAACAACGCCGCGTTCCCCGCTTGGATGAAGTAGCACACGGACTAGACGGTGCCCGCGAGCCGCCTCCATGTCTCCGTGTGCTTCTTACCAACCTCCGTCGCGCGATACCTGTTGCCGCGTTGGGCGCCATTCGGCATGAACTGCGGCTGCGACTCCACGAGCCCCTGTTCGCGCAGGCGGTGCACCGCACGGTCGAGCGACCGCGGGCAGCACCCTAACCAGCTTGCCATCTCCTTTTTATTGAATATCACGCCGCCTGCTTGGTTGGTCTCCCGCACGATGTACTCAAGCACGCGCTCATGCACGAAGGCATGCCGCTTGTTGATGCTCACGCTAATGCCGTCGAGCGGGCTCAAAGCCTCCTCGTTGCGTTCCATACACCTCTCCTTTTTCATGCTGCCCCGTCGCCTGCAAGCGCGGGCACAGCCGCTTACCTTTTGAAATGCCTGCCGTCGGAACGATTGCGCGGGCGCCCATCGGGAGCGTCGCGCGAAAGCCCGCCTGCCTGTTTCCAGCGACCGGCGGCATGGTGCCGCCATCGCCCCCAGTCTCCCGCGCATCCGTTCCCTCTGGAGGCCCTGCCGCGTCTCTCCTGCTTCCTTTATGCGAAAACCTCCGGCTGGCAGCTTCTGCCGACCACCGTTCCCCGAAACGGCCCCCGAGCGGCACATGCCGACGATCACGTGGTCCGCACCCCTTGGCCGCTTGATTATACCACTCCATTACAGACGCTCCGGTCCGTGGCGTTCACAGCGGAGCGTGATACACTTTTGGCGTTATTTATGCAGGATTTCTTGCATCGGCCCCGGCGGGTTCGCTCGCCGGGGTTCGTTGCCTTACGGAAGAGAGGGGCTGCTATGGGACTCGCCATGCTTGGTGCCGTCTCGCAAGGCATTCTCTGGGGCGTCATGGTGCTCGGCGTCTTTATCACCTATAAGCTACTCGACATCGCCGACCTCACCGTCGACGGCAGCTTCGCCCTGGGCGGCAGCGTATGCGCGGTGCTCGTGGTGAGCGGCGTGGACCCGGCGCTCGCTATCTTCGCCGCCATGCTCGCCGGCATGCTCGCCGGAGCGGTAACGGGATTCCTCCACACGGTCTTCGAGATTCCCGCCATCCTCGCCGGCATCCTCACCCAGATCGCGCTGTGGTCGGTGAACCTGCGCATCATGGGCAAGTCCAACACGCCGCTTCTTCGCGTGGACACGCTGTTCTCGAGCGTCACCGATGCCACCGGCCTCCCGCAAAACGTTGCCTCCATCATCGTGGGGCTCATCTTCGCCGTCCTGATCATCGTGGCGCTCTACTGGTTCTTTGGCACCGAAATCGGCTCTGCCTGCCGCGCAACCGGCAACAACGAGGCAATGGTGCGCGCACTCGGCGTCGACACGAAGGTCACCAAGATGATCGCGCTTACCCTTTCGAACGGCCTCGTGGGACTCTCCGGCGGCCTCATCTGCGAGAGCCAGGGCTACGCCGATATCGGCATGGGCACCGGCGCCATCGTGATCGGCCTCGCCGCGATCGTGATCGGCGAGGTGCTCGGTCGCCTTACTCCCGGCAAGCTCCGCTCCTTCGGCAGCCGCCTTACCGCCGCCGTCGTGGGCTCCGTGGTGTACTTCCTCATCCGCGCGATCGTGCTGCAGCTCGGCATGGACGCGAACGACATGAAGCTCATCTCGGCCGTTATCGTCGCGCTCGCGCTTTGTATCCCCGTGGTGTGGGAGAAGTACCAGCTGCGCCGCGCCTACGCGCGCTCCGCGAAAGCAGCGCCCGCGACCCCTGCCGCCAACTCCGAAGGGGGGCGATAGCGCATGCTGACGCTCAACGGTGTGTGCAAGACCTTCAACGCTGGGACCATCAACGAGAAGCGCGCCCTCGTGAACGTTGACCTTCACCTCGAAGCAGGCGATTTTGTGACCGTCATCGGCGGCAACGGCGCCGGCAAGTCGACGCTCATGAACATGATCGCGGGCGTATACCCCATCGACGCGGGAACGATCACGCTCGACGGCCAGAACATCTCGCGGCTCTCTGAGCCCGCGCGCGCGAAGTACCTCGGCCGCGTGTTTCAGGATCCCATGATGGGAACCGCTGCCGACATGCAGATCATCGAGAACCTTGCCATGGCAAAGCGACGCGGCAAGACGCGCACCCTTGCCTGGGGCGTCACGCGCTCCGAGAAAGACGAGTACGCCGAGCGCCTGCGCGAGCTGGGGCTCGGGCTCGAAAAGCGCCTGACCGCCAAGGTGGGCTTGCTCTCGGGCGGGCAGCGCCAAGCGCTCACGCTGCTCATGGCAACACTTACCGACCCCAAGCTGCTGCTGCTCGACGAGCATACCGCGGCGCTCGATCCCAAGACGGCAGCCAAGGTGCTCGACCTCACCGAGAAGATCGTTGGCGAGCACCATCTCACCACGCTCATGGTGACGCACAACATGAACGATGCCATCCGCTTGGGCAACCGCCTCATCATGATGCACGAGGGGCGCATCATCTACGATGTCTCCGGCGCCGAGAAGGCAGCGCTCACCGTGGCCGACCTACTACAGAAATTCGAGGAAGTTTCGGGCGGCGAGCTCGCAAACGACCGCATGCTGCTGAACTAGGCGTGCTGAGCGAACTGTCGGAGAATATCGGGGCGAGGCCGAGGCTTCGCCCCGTTTTTCGTTCTGGGGCACGTGCTGCTGATTCATCTGCAGCACGTAATTCGTTCAAACCGCGATTGCTCCTCCGGCACGCCCGAGGCTCGAACTTCTACTCTAGCGTGCGGACCGTACAAAAAATGCCCGACAATCTTATACTGGCCGTATCAACGATTCGGCGAGACCCGACCATCCTCGCCGCAGCTTCGCCAGGAGGCACCATGAGCATGCGGAACGAACTTGCCATCATTGCGGATCCTACATATCGGGAGTTTCAGGCCAAGCTGGTGCCGACCGTCGAGCCGGAAAGCATCCTGGGCGTGCGCACACCGGAGCTGCGGCGTTTTGCCCGCACGCTCTGGAAGGACCGGCCTGCGGAGGCGAAGGCTTTTCTTGATGAACCCCTCCCCCATGAAACCTATGACGAGATGAACCTTCACGGCCTGCTCATCGGCATGGCGGCGCACACGCCGAGCGAAGCCATCGATCTGCTTGACCGGTTCTTGCCGCACGTCGATAACTGGGCCACCAGCGACCTCATACGCGTGCCCGCGTTCAAGCGCGATCTGCCCGCCGCCCTCGTACAGCTGCGAGCTTGGATGCAGGCCACAGGACCGTATACGGAATACGTCGTGAGATTCGGCGTGACGCAGCTCATGGAGCTCTTCCTGGGCGACGCGTTCGAGCCCGAACAGCTCACGTGGGTCGCAGCAATCGAGCGGCCCGAATACTACATCAACATGGCGCGCGCCTGGTACTTCTCGTACGCTCTCATCAAGCAGCCCGAGGTCACACTCCCCCTCTTCGAACAAAGAAGCGCCCAAGGCGAGCCGATGCTCGATCCTTGGACGCATAATAAATCGCTGCAGAAGGCGCGCGAGTCGCGTCGCATGAGCCCTGAGCAGAAAGCCTATCTGCAGTCGCTCAAGGTGTAGCGCCGGGCCCGCGGCGTGCACAGAACGCGAGGGGCACCCTCGCCATCGCGCTCGTCGCAAAACCTATTCGCCGCCGAAAATCTCCATGATGTCGCCCAGAGCAGAAAGCGGGCTCTGCTTCTTCTTGCTCTTCTTGTCGTAGCGGGCGCGCTCGTCGTAGCGCTCGTCATAGCGATCTTCGCGCCGGTCATCCCGCCGCTCTTCGCGACGATACTCCTGCCGCTCGCTCTCGCGATACCCGTCGCGCGCGTCGCGGGCGCGATCGATAATCTTGTCGAGCTCGCCCCTATCGAGCCAAATGCCACGGCACTCGGGACAATAATCGATCTCTACGCCGTTCTTCTCGCTCATGAGCAGGGTCACATCTTTGCAAACGGGGCATTTCATCGGGCGTTCCTCCATGGGTCGCTCGGCACACGTGGCCGCATGAACACATGGCAGGTTTATACCCTGAAGCCCCGACGCTGATCATTCGGATGCGCAGGCAATTAGAACCAATCGATATCGTGGCGCAGGTACACGGCAATCTGGCCGCTGTCGTCGAGGTCGGCGACCATGGTCACCGTCCAGTTGCCGGCATCGAACACCGCTCCGCCGTCGTCGGTCACGATAACGAGGTCGTTGGGGTCGATGCCGTACGATTCGAGAATCCGCAGCGCGTTCGACCATTTCTCGTTGATGATTCCCGTGAGGTCGGCAGCGGTAACGCGGTTGCCATCCGCATCGTACACGCCGGGCTCGTCTTCCTCGCCCTCTATCGAGCTGGACGAGGAACCGCCACTAGAGCCGCTTTGGGCTCCAGAGCCGATAGACCCAAAGACATCGCCCCCGTCCTGTGATTCCGACTCGTTCTCAAGAGAGCCGGCATCCGATTCGCCTGAGCTCTCCTGTGCTTGTTCGAGCGCAGCGATCGCGCTCTCCTGCTCATCAATCTTTGAAGACAAGACGACCCCCATAGCGATGGTCGCCGCGGCGAGCACAACGACAACGCCTGCGAGCACCCCCATGAGCACGCGCATGCGGCGGCAGCTTCGCTCGAGCTGCGCCACGCGGTCCTCGCCCGACGGTCCCGAGCCTGGTTGCGCCGCCCCAGCATGGCTGGCATCGGCCGGTGCAGGCGCGGGCGCCGGCATATCGATTCGCTTCGTCCAATCGACCTTGGTGTCGTCCATGTGCCCCTCCCTCAACACGCCCTTCGCAGCGATTCCAATGCAAAGCCGCCTAGCAGGGCATTTCGAGAATACCCCGCAAGGCGGACTTATAGACAGGAGGCTCTATTCGTGCAGAAGTGATGGCGGTCTATGAGCGAGCAGCCGCATTCGCACAGGGCACCGATAGGCCTGTAGGCGGGCGGACCCATGGATGATGGACCCATCCGCGGGGCCCCGGCGAGCTTGCGGGCAAGCGGCTCCATCCGCAGAGAAACCATGGAGGGCCTTCGCAGGTAAGGCACTAGGGAAACGCTGATTATATCTTCGCGGGCGATCGTGATTTCAGCTTTTGGGCACTTCAGGGCGGAGGGCCCGGGTAGCCGCATCGCGACCGTGAGGGCGCCGGCAGCCTCAGCTGCGGCTTTCCCTTCCCCTCGCTTTCCTCTACCCGCCCGCCGAACGGGGAACTGCCCAAAAGTTGAAACCTTGACGGGACAGACAGCTCCGGTGCCCAATAATCAGCGTTTTCCTAGCAGAATCGGACCGACTCGGCCCCCTCGATCACCATGCTCGCCTCAAAGAACGCTTGAAGCGCCCGCGTGGCAAGGCGCACGTCGCGCGTGCCCGCCGTCTCGTACGTGGAGTGCATGGCAAGCTGCGGGCAGCCCACGTCAACGGCGTGCATGCTGGCCTGGATGTTCGAAAGGTTGCCGAGCGTCGACCCGCCCGCCATGTCGCTACGGTTGGCGAAGGTCTGGCACGGCACGCCCGCGCGTTCGCATAGGGCCAGGAACGCGGCGCGGCTGAAGGCATCGGTGCAGTAATGCTGGTTCGCCGCCTCCTTGACCACGATGCCGCCGTTCAGGCGGCAGCGATTGGCCGCGTCGTACTTCTCGGGCCTGTTGGGATGCACGGCGTGAGCGTTATCGCAGCTCACAAGCATCGACTTCGCAAGCGCGCGTCGATAGTCCTCAGGCGTGAGGCCGAGCGCCTCGGTCAGACGTCCAAGCACATCGGGCAGGAAGGTCGACATCGCACCCTGCTTGGTGTTGGAGCCCACTTCCTCGTTATCGAAGCAGCAGAAAACCGTGACGCAGCCGGGGTTTTCGGCAGCGAGAAATGCCAAGAGAGAGGTATAGGCGCACATAAGGTCGTCGAGTTTAGGCGATGATACGAACTCGTGCGCGGCGCCCCACACCCGTGCGGGCTCCCGGTTCACAAGGAAGAGGTCGCGGGCGAGCACCTGCTCCGGTTCTACGCCGGCTTCGGCGGCAACGAACTCGTCGAAGCTTCCCGCGCCGAGCTCGCCGGCAGACACGAGTGGGCAGAGGTCGGTCGCGCGGTTGGGCGAGAAGCCGTCGTTCATGCCGCGGTCGAGATGTATGGCGAGGCTTGGTATGAGCGCGATGTCGCGGTCGGGCGCGATGAGGCGGCTTTCCACGCGCTCGCCCTCTGCGGTTGCCGTGCGCACGAGCACACGGCCCGCCACGGAGAGCGGGCGGTCGAACCAGGTGTAGTCGATCATGCCGCCATATGCCTCGACGTCGAGGCGCAGGGAGCCCTCGGGGCCCTCAAGCTCGGGCGCGGCCTTCACCTTGAATGTCGGGGAATCGCCGTGAGCAGCGGTGAGCTGGAAGTGGAAGCGGTCGGGGTCGGCCGCGGCGGCCTCGCCCACTTTGAACGCGATGATGCTCGAGCCGTTGCGCTCCGCATAATAGCGTCCTCCCGGCTCGAGCCTCCCCCGCCACGCATTGCCTTCGAGCAGACGCACGAAACCCTGCGCCTCGAGGCGCGCGGAAATCGTTGCCGCCGTATGGAACATGCTCGGGCACTGCTCGATAAACGAGATGAGACCCTCGGCCGCTTTAACGTCCTCTTCTGCAACCATGTCTATTCCTCCACTGCTTACACGTAGCAGGCGCGGCACGCCTTCTGTAAGCTACGCGCTCAACGAGCAACGCGCCTGGTGATGCGTCAGGCGCCCGCTCTGGAATCGGCGGGCCCGGCTACGCCGCCAGCCAGGCTACACCGCCGGCTGCCGTTCCGGAATCTCCCAATACGCCGCAACAGCGCGGGCATCCAGCGATGCCGCAGGTGCCCGCCATGAAGCCGGCCAGCGCGCTGCGGCACGTTGTGCGCTCGGGGCTGCTACACCAGCTTGCCCGCGCAGTGATCGATCGCGTGCTGAACAATCTCGGCCGTCCAACCCGAGAGGCGCTTGGTGCGGCTCACCAGATTACCGTTCGCCACCACCTGGTAGCCCACGGTAATCATCTGGAAGCGCTTCACCTCGCTAACCTCTTCAAGCGAAAGGCAGCTCTCCTGAGCCTGATACGGCTGGGCAGCGATCTTGATCTTGGGGTTGAGCATCACGAACGTGCGGCCGTTGTCTTCGTAGGCAATGATGGCCTTGGTCGAACCGATCTGGTTCGCTGCAAGGCACACGCAGTCGTCAAGCGCCTCGATCGTGTCTCGAAGATCCTGCACGACCTCAGCGTCATCGGCGGTCGCAGGCTCTGCGGGCTTGCTCAGGAAGTCGCGGTCCTTCACGATCTCTTTAATCATCTCGGTCCTTTCATAATCATGCGCCGCCCATGCAGCGCAAACATGCGCACCAACCATAACACAGCACATCGAGCCCCGATGCCGCAGCCGTCCCGTCTCCAGGCGAAATCAAGGTGGAGGGGCGTTGCCGGGCGCGATTCGGACGCCCCTGTGGTTCTCGGGAGAAAACCGCACGCTCGCCGCTCTGCCGGGCGAGAGCTGGACGCTCGAAGCACTTTCGGGCGAAATTCGGAACTTGCCGCCTTGCCAGGCGAAAACTGGACACAACAGTGCACTCAAAGGATTCTCGGGCGAGATTCGGACACTGCTGGGATCCTCGGGCGAGATTTGGACACTCAAAGGCCCCTGAGCGTCCAAATGTCGCCCGAAAACCCTGCGAGCGTCCGGATATCGCCCGGCGATTCGCGGCGTGTCCGGATGTCGCCCGACAACGCCAAGAGGCGAGACAAAGCGAGCGCGGCAGGGCACCCGAGACGGCACGCTCGCCTTCTGCGCCTCCTATCCTGTGAAGCCGGAGACAGGCACTCGGCTCACGAACCTGCTATCAACAGTGTAGCTCTTCGGCCACATAACGGCCCGTGATGCTCTCGGGACACGCCGCCAACTGCTCGGGCGTGCCTGCTGCCACCACGCGCCCACCGGCAGCGCCACCACCAGGACCCATATCGATGACCCAGTCCGCGTTGGCAACCATATCCAGGTCGTGCTCGATCACCACCACCGTGGCACCGTTATCGATAAGCCGCTGCAGCACACCGAGGAGCACCTCCACATCAAGCGGATGCAGGCCAATCGTAGGCTCGTCAAATACGAAAAGCGCGTCTTCCTGGCTTCGCGTGAGCTCGCTTGCCAGCTTGAGGCGCTGCGCCTCGCCGCCGGAAAGCGCCGGGGTGGCCTCGCCGAGCGTAAGGTACCCAAGCCCCAAGTCGGAAAGCACCGCAAGCTTGGCCTTGGCCGAACGCAGGCCGATCTCGGCAAGCGCATCACGCGCCTGGTCAACGGTATAGGAGAGAAGCTCCGGCAGGCTGATGTCGTCCGCCAAGCGAACCTCGGCCGCCGCGCTGCCATAGCGCGAGCCCCCGCAATCCGGGCAGGGAATGTCCACATCGGGCAAGAACTGCACATCAAGCGAAATCTGGCCCGTACCGTCGCAGGTGGGGCACCGCAAGCTCCCCGTGTTATACGAGAACGCGCCCGCTTTGAGACCACGCTCCTTGGCCTCGGGCAGCTTGGCATAGGCGCGGCGCAGGTCGTCGAGCACGCCGGAGTAGGTCGCCACCGTAGAGCGCACGTTAGCCCCAATGGGCGTGGCATCGATGAGGTTGGCGCGGCGCAGCCCCTCGGCCTCCACGGCCTGCACATGCGCGGGCAGCTGCTCGCCCGCGATGGCTGCGCGCAACCCCGGAATAAGGCTCTCCAGCACAAGCGTCGTCTTACCGCTGCCCGAGACCCCTGTGACCGCGGTGAGCCGTCCTCGCGGAATCTCGACCGCAAGCGGCCTCACCGTGTGAATCGCCCCCGTCTCGAGCCGCACCGCGCCATGGACGAACATATCGCTAGCCGCCGCGCGCTCACGCACGCGCACGCTCCTTGCACCCGAGAGGAACGGCCCGATGCGCGTGGCCGGCGAGGACTCGACCTCCTCCACCGTGCCCTGGGCAATAATGCTTCCTCCATCCGCACCTGAACCGGGGCCAATCTCAATCAGATGGTCCGCGTGGCGGAGCACCCGCACGTCGTGGTCCACGAGCACCACGGAGTTGCCGTCGTCCAAGAGGTCGTCTACCACGCCGAGCAGGCCCTCGACGTTGGAAGGGTGCAGGCCGATGGACGGCTCGTCAAGCACGTAGAGCACGCCGTTCGTGCGGTTGCGCACGGCACGGGCAAGCTGCACGCGCTGGCGCTCGCCCGTAGAAAGCGTGGAGCTCGCGCGGTCGAGGCTCAGATAGCCGAGCCCCAGCTGCTGCAGGCGGCAGATGGGCTCCGCCATCTCGGCCACGATGGCCTGGGCCATGGGCTGGAGCTCCTCCGGCATGAGCGCGGGCACGCCAGGCGCCCATACCGCGAGCTCATCGAGCGTCATGCGTGTGGCGTCGCCGAGCGTCATGCCATCGATCACCGGCCCGCGCGCAGCCGCAGAAAGGCGCGTGCCGCCGCAATCGGGACACACGTCCTCGCGCAGGAACTTGGCCACGCGCGCGAGCCCCTTTTCGTCCTTGGCCTTGGCGAGCGCGTTCTCCACCGTGTAAACAGCATTGAAGTAGGTGAAGTCCAACTCCGCGAAGTTGTCACCCTTCTTGGCGTGGTAGAGGATGTGCTTCTTCTCCGCCGGGCCGTGAAAGACGATATCGCGCTCTTGGGGCGTGAGCTCGCAGAATGGCACATCCGTGCGCACGCCCATCTCCCGCGCGACCTGCTTCATGAGGTCCCACATGAGGGTGTTCCACGGAGCCACAGCCCCTTCGTCGATGGAGAGGGACTCGTCCGGCACGAGCGAAGCCTCGTCCACCGTGCGCACGATGCCCGTTCCGCCGCAGGTGGGGCATGCGCCCGCGCTGTTGAAGGCAAGGTCCTCCGCACCGGGGCCGAAGAACTTCCGGCCGCATGACGGGCACGTGATGGGCTGCATGAGCGCCACGGCCATGGACGGCGCGGCATGCGCGCCGCAATGCGGGCAGCGGTGGCTACCCAAGCGCGAGAACACAAGACGCAGGTAGTTGAGAAGCTCGGTTGAGGTTCCGAAGGTTGAGTGCACGCCGGGAATGCCCGGGCGCTGGCGCAGTGCGAGCGCTGCCGGCACATGGCGCACTTCGTCTACCGTGGCGCGCGCGGACTGGCTGATGCGCCGGCGCGTGTAGGTGGAGAGCGCGTCCAAATAACGGCGACTCCCCTCGGCATAGAGCGTGCCCAGCGCGAGCGAGCTCTTGCCCGAGCCCGAAACGCCCGCGATGCCCACGAGCTCGCCAAGCGGAATGTTGACATCGATGTTCTTCAGGTTGTGCACCCGTGCGCCGCGCACGTGGATATGCGTCGGCTGCGGGCGCCGTTCGCGATGCGCCATATTTCCCCTATCGAACCTCGAACATGGATAACAACGGATTTTGGACCGAGCGTAGCCGTGCGCCAACGATATGCGGCGCAAACCGCGCCCCGCTACACCTCGCTCGCCCAGCTGCCCGGGCCCTCGGCCATGGCGATCACGCCCCGCACACCCTGCTCGACCATGCTGTTCACATTGGTATCGGTATAGAACGCCATGTGCGGCGTGAGCACCACGTTGGGAAATTGCCGCAGGTACGCCATATCGCGGTTGCGGATGATATCGTTCACGCGGCTCTCGTGGTAGATGCCCACCTCGTCTGCGAACACATCCATGGCGAGTGCGCCGATCTTCTCGAACTCGATGGCGCTCGTAACAGCCGCAACATCGATGAGCTCACCGCGACTCACGTTGACCAGCACCACGCCATCGCGCATCTGGTTGATGGCCTCGGCGTCGATCATGCCGCGGTTCTCCTCCGTAAGCGGAACATGCAGCGTCACGACATCCGAGCGCCGGTAGAGCTCTTCGAGCGGCACGTACTCGAACCCTGCCGCGCGCGCCACGTCGCTCGGATAGGGATCGTAGCCGAGCACCTTGGAGCCAAAACCGCCCAAGATACGTGCGACCTGCTGGCCGATACGGCCCGTGCCCACGATCCCCACGGTAAGGCGGCCGAGTTCGCGCCCCTCGAGCCCGCCGAGCGAGTAGTCGTTCACCTGCTGGCGCCAGAGCGACGGCTTGTAGCGGCGCAGCACGATAAGCATGAGCATCACGGCGAACTCCGCCACGCCCTCGGGCGGGTAGCCGGTGTTGCAAACGCGCAGCCCGAGCTCGTGCGCATGCGCCACGTCGATATGGTCAACGCCTACGGTGCGCGTGGCGAGGTACTTCACCCCGAGCTCCGCGAGCCGGTCGAGCACCTCGGCCGTCATAGCGCTCCTGCCCGAGATGACCACCGCATCGAAGCCCTGAGCGCTCGCCACGTTCTCGAGCCCAAGCTCGTCGGGAACGGCATCGATCGTGATGTCGGACGGGGCCGCGCACGTCTGCAGAGCAGCGCCCCGCTTCGGAGCGTCGCTCGCCTGCGGGGCCGCGCCTGGTTTCGCAGCGTTGCCTACCCGCGAGGCCGCGCCCGTGCCAACCGGCTCGTCGCCCGCCACCTGGGTGCCGCCTGCCACTTGGGCGTCGCCCGCCATCCGAGCGTCGCCCCCAACTCGAGCGTCGCCCCCAACTCGAGCGTCGCCAGCCCCGATTCGAGCCATGACCTCGGCCAACGCCGGCTTCTCGTCTTCCCGCAGCTCGTAGAGTTTAATGTTCATGCTCGTCACTACCCGTCACATCAATCGCCCTGGCTGCTCCTGTCAAGCTGGATTCTAACATTGCCGTCAAGATCCAGCCCGCCCGCAACCCGAACAGATAGCGCCGCCCGCTGCCCGTCTCGTGCCCGACCTGCTGCGCAAAGTCCACCGCACCCGCGGCCCGCTGCCCCCGATACCGCCCCATCGGCCAAGACTGGAA
>NZ_CEWCAA010000007.1:0-60625 GCF_982429025.1 Enorma sp. | reverse complement strand
GGGCGGTCGCATTCCTCCCGCGGCGGCGCAGATCTCCAGCAAGCTCGATATCAAGGCGAACCTGTCGTTCGATCTTTCCGGCTCGCTGACCCTCACCGGCGTTAACCGCGGGCGAAAGAAGGCGCTCAAGTCGCTCGTGAAGGCCTTCAAGGAGAACTACGTCCTCGATCCGAACCTGCCCATGACCATCGTCACCTCCGATTGCGAGAAGGACGGCGACTGGCTGGAGTCGGCGATTCGCAAGGAGCCGGGCTGCGCCGACCTCACCATTATCCGGGGTGCCGTGGGCCCAACCATCGGCGCGCACGTGGGTCCGGGTATGGTTGCCGTCATTTTCTGGGGGAAGAACCGCGCCGACAAGGCATCGCTCACGGACCGTATCGCCAAAAAGGTCCGCGGGTGAGGGCTTTCGTGGCACTCCGCCTTGCCCTTCAATCGTTGGTAGGCGCCCTGAGGCGTCCTCCCTTCTCTTTCAGGGCAATTCGAAGCACCACGAAACCCCTCACGGGATGATGTGTACAAAGTTCGTGGAACGATCCATTTTGGGACGGGTCCAAAATGGATCATCTGATAGGAGAGATTAACATGGCAGAAACCAAGCAGCGCGTCGCGTTTATAGGAACGGGCATCATGGGCGCGCCCATCGCGGGCCACATCATGGATGCCGGCTACCCGCTCACGGTCTACAACCGCACCGAAGCCAAGGCGCAGCCGCTCGTCGAGCGAGGCGCCGTGTGGGCAGCCTCGCCCGCAGAGGCGGTGCGCGATGCGGATGTCGTCTTCACGATGGTGGGATATCCCGAGGATGTCGAGGAGCTCTACCTGTCGAGCGACGGCCTGCTCGCGGCCTCCAAGCTCGGTGCCGTTCTCATCGACCTCACCACGAGCTCGCCCGCGCTTGCGCGCGATATCGCCGAGGCTGCAGCGGTGAGCGACCGCATGGCGTTCGACTGCCCTGTGACGGGTGGCGAGTCCGGTGCCATCGCCGGCACGCTCACGGCCATCGCGGGTGCGACCGAGCGCGACATCGAACCGGTCCGCGCGCTGCTGGAGACCTTCACCGCGCGCATCTTCTGCTTCGGCGGTGCGGGTAAGGGCCAGTCGGCCAAGCTTGCCAACCAGATCGCGCTTGCATCCTCCATGGTTGGCATGGCAGACGCGCTCTCGCTCGCGCAGCAGAGCGGCCTCGACTTGGAGCAGACCCGTAAGATGATTTTGACCGGCACGGGAGCATCGGGCGCTATGGACTCCCTTGCGCCCAAGGCGCTCGACGGCGATTGGAAGCCTGGCTTCATGGTGAAGCACTTCATCAAGGACATCCGTTTGGCGCTCGAGGAGGCCGAGGAGAAGGAGATCGCCCTTCCCGGTGCCGATACCGCGTACGCCCTCTACGACATGCTTGACGCTATCGGTGGCGCCGAGCTGGGCACGCAGGCAATCACCCTTCTCTATCAGGAGGAGGGCGATGCGGTTGCCGCCGGCCTCGATTGGTCGCTCTACACGAATGCCCATGAGCATGGCGACGAGTGCGGCTGCGGCCACGACCATGAGCATGGCGACGAGTGCGGCTGCGGCCACGACCACGGCGAAGGCGAGCACGAGTGCTGCCATGGGCACCATCATGATGGCGATCACGAGTGCTGCCATGGCGAAGGTCACGGGCATCACGATCACGGCGAGGGCCATGAGTGCTGCCATGGGCACCATGGGAAGTAGGCGCGCATGACCGATCCCGCCTTCATCATCGCGTTCGTCCTCGTCTTTCTTTTCAGCATCTACCTGGGGTTTACCGTGGGCACGTATGCGGGGGAGAGAGCCGCGACCTCGCGCGAGTATTGGGTGTACAACCTTATCGCGTTCGTTGCCTGCATCGTTGCGACGGCTGTTCTCACCCTCATTCCGCTGCTGTGTTCGGCACCGCTGGGGTTCCTTGCAGGGTGCCTCACCGGCCTTAAGATGGGATTCGGCGAGTCGAGCGGTCCATGGAAGAAGTTCGATCGGTTCTTTAACGTCAACAAGGGCCATCGCGCCCGCGCCGCTCGGGGGAGCGGCGAGGCAACACGGCGCGCCCGCCACAAGGGAAAGGCGGCGCCGGATATGATTTCGGTCGCGCAGGAATCCGATGCCGGTCAAGGAGCCTCGCAGGGCTCGGGGCATGCTGCGCGCAAGGGCACACGTAAGAAGAGGTAGGTTCGAATGGCAGATATCACCGCGCAGCAACTCGATCCGCAGGAGCTCGCCACGCTGGCGCGCATCGAGAAGGACAACGCGGCGCTTGCAGCGCTTATCGACGATCTGGGGAGCTCGAGCCGGCGCACGCGCCAGTTCTCCGCGCGCGTTGCCGCGCTGCTCGCCCAGCATGAGCCCGAGCTGCTCGCCCCGTACATCTCCGAGATGATCGACGCGCTCTATCGCCCCGAGGCGCAGACGCGCTGGGAGATCCTCGACGCGCTCACCGAGCTCGTGCCCGAGCACGCGAAGGAGATCGGCGCAGCGTACGAGGGAGCCGAGACCGCCCTTTTCGACGAGCTTTCTGCGACGCTCAGGCTCTCGGCGTTCAAGATGCTCTGCGCGTGGGGTGCCACCGAGCGCGGCCGCTCCAAGAAGGTGTGGCCCATCGTCGACGAGGCCATCCAGTGCTATCACGGCGACCTTGAGTACCGTGACATGCTCGGCTACCTGTATGTTTTCGCCGAGGGCAAGATCGCGGGCGATGTTGCGGAGGAACTCGCCGCGCGTCTGCATTTCGATGCCGAGAACGGCAAGGGCGCCTATCTCAAGGCGCGTTCGCGTGAGATTTACGACATGCTTGTCAAGCGCTTCAAGCTCGATGCGCCCAAGAAGAAGGCGCGCGTCCAGAAGGACGATGTCGAGGACGAGGAGGAGTAGCCCATGACGCACGACGTGGTGCTCATACCCGGCGATGGTATCGGCCCCGAGATCACCGAGGCGATGCGCCGCGTGGTCGAGGCGACCGGCGTCTCCATCACCTGGCACGTTGAGCAGGCTGGCGCGGGCGTTATGGACGAGTACGGGACGCCCCTGCCCCAGCGCGTGCTGGACGCGGTGTCCAAGGTGGGCGTAGCCATCAAGGGGCCCATCACCACACCGATTGGCACGGGTTTCCGCAGCGTCAACGTGGCTCTGCGCCATGCGTTCAACCTCTACGCCTGCGTGCGCCCGTGCCTTTCGCTTCCTGGAGACGGCTCGCGCTACCACGATGTCGACCTCGTGATCTTCCGCGAGAATACCGAGGACCTCTATGCCGGTATCGAATTCGATCCCGGCGCCCCTGAGGTTGCTGCGCTCGCCGGCCTCGTAGACCAGGCGGGCCTGCGCCCCTTCAGGGCAGACTCAGCCATCTCGATCAAGCCGATTTCCGAGGCGGGCTCGCGCGCCATCGCCGAGGCGGCGTTTGAGTATGCCGAGCGCTGCGGCAGGCGCAAGGTCACGGCGGTCCATAAGGCGAACATCATGAAGGCGACCGACGGCCTGTTCCTGCGCACGGTGCGCGAGGTCGCGTCGGAGCACCCCTCCATCGCCTTCGAAGACAAGATCGTCGACGCGGCGTGCATGGGCCTCGTGCAGGATCCGTCGAATTTCGACGTGCTCGTGCTGCCGAACCTCTACGGCGACATCGTGTCCGACCTGTGCGCGGGGCTCGTTGGCGGGCTTGGCATGGCTCCCGGTGCGAACATCGGGACCTCTTGCGCGATATTCGAGGCCACGCATGGCTCGGCGCCGGATATCGCAGGGCAAGACATCGCCAATCCCACCGCTGAGATTCTCTCGGCGGCCATGATGCTCGAGCATTTGGGCGAAGCGGAGGCTGCCGAGCAGATTCGCGCTGCCGTGCGCGCGACGCTTGCCGAGGGTGCTGTGGTGACGGCAGATGTGCGCCGAGCGCTCACGGGAAGCACCGAGGGGGCGGCGGGCACGAAGGCATACGCCGACGCCGTTATTGCGCACCTTTAGAAATGGGCGATTGAACCCGGCTCGAGTGACCGCGCGGGCCGGGTTTATCAATTATCGGGTTAAGTAAAGCCCAAGACGCGTAGAGCGGGCGGACGGCGGTATCCTAAACAGGATGCTGCGCGCGGCTGCTCGTAGCGCTGCTGTGCGCCATATCGTTTCGCGCATGCGTAAAAGCTGCTGGCTCCACGGAGCTGTTCGCTGGTTATCAGAGAGGTTGGACTCATGGGTTTGATTCTTAAGAAGGATGAATCGGAGCACGAGGTCATTGAGGGCATCGAGGTTATCGAGCGCTCGGATGTGCCGGATGATCTGCCTGAGAACCCGGTAGAGCTTGTTTCTGGTGCATCTGCAGAAGATATCGCATCTGGTGACGATGAGGCGCAGGATGCCCTGGCCGAAGGCATCGATGCCGATGGCCTTGACGACGAAGACGGCCGCGAGCCCGCCTCGGGCGACGGTGGCGATGGCGGCGACGATGGCGACGATGCCGACGGCGAGCCCGGAGACGACGAGCCGCTCGATGCAGACGATGACGAGCCTGCTCATACGGGCGTGCTCGCCAACGTGCCGCGTGGCGTGAAGATCGGCGGCGTGGCGGCCCTTATCATCGTTGCCGTGGTAGCTGTGGTGATCGGCTACGTGATCGGAAGCGGCGGGTTCGGCGGCACGGGTACCGGCACGGCGACGGTGGGTGAGGACCAGCTCGACACGGTGATCGCGTCCTATACCTACAACGGGGCGTCGCACGATATCACTGTGCGCAGCGCCATCGAGAGCGAGTACAGTCTCGAGTCCGCGCAGAACAGCGACGGCACGTACAGCGTTCCCTCGGCCGAGACCATCATCTCTACGGTTCGCAACAATATCCTCGTGAGCGAGGCGGAATCGCGCGGCATCGAGGTCTCGGATGACGAGATGGACCAGTTTGCCGAGTCCATGCTGGGAAGCTCCGACTACGCGACGCTCGCCACCCAGTACGGTGTCACCGAGGACCAGGCAAAAGAGATCGTCCACGAGCGCGCGCTCATCCAGAAGCTCTACAGCCAGGTTGTTCCGGAGGCATCGACCGCTACGGCTCCGACCGAGCCCACCGCCCCCGAGAATGGCGACACCTCGACGTCATCGGCCGAATATGCCCAGTACATCATCGACCTTGCGGGCGATGAGTGGGATTCCGAGAACAACACATGGGCGTCTACGGACGGCTCCTACTATGTGGCGCTCGGCGATGCCTTTACCGGCGATACCGCTACCTATGAGCAGGCTGTTACCGCGTACTATGTGGCATACCAGGAGTACAGCAACCAGATGTCGGGATATACGACCACGTGGACAGACTTCGCTAACGGGCTCTTCGCCAACGCGAACATCCGCCTCTATGGCGTTTACGCGTAGTGAGCATTGTGACGTACGGGCTGTTGCGATAGGAAGATAGTTTGAGGGACCGGAGCCGTTGTCGCTCCGGTCCCTTTTGTTTGCCGAGTTTGCTTGCCGGGCGGGATTCGGGCGCGCCCTGCGTTTCCGGGCCTAATCCGGACATTGCCGGGGTTTTCGGGCGACAATTCGCCATTTTGAGGGGTCTGAGCGTCCAGATCACGCCCGAGAACGAATTACATGTCCAAAAGTCGCCCGGCAACGCGCGGGTCATCTGAGCACCATAAAAACAAAACAGCCCGGATAGGCTACCTACCCGGGCTGCAACATACAATGGAGCCAGCAATCGGACTCGAACCGATGACCCCCGCTTTACGAGAGCGGTGCTCTACCAACTGAGCTATGCTGGCGGCCACATGCACGGCGCAAAGCGCCTGCGAACGACAATAATACGTGGAAACCGCCCACAGCGCAAGGTCACTCGCATAGAAATCCAAAAGCTACGGACAAAGCAGTAGCGGGATTGTGCTGGTGTGGCAATCTTCGGGCGCTTTTATGCAGCTCTGAGAGAAAAACCGGAACAGAATGCGAAAAAGCGCCCGAAAGAAATCGAGTGAAGATCCGCCGTTGCGGAAGGTCAGCCGCACCTGCGCAGCCGACAGGCCAGCTTACAGCGCGTCGATGAGGCGCTGCTGCGCCGCACGGCCCTCGTCGTCCCACTTGTAGACGCCGGCATCTTCGAGCACATGGCCGAAGACCTCGCCCACGCCCGCGCGCACGACGTCCTCCACGGTGTCCGCGGTTAGCGGCCCGTGGGCCTCAGCAAGCTCGAGTGCCCATGCGGCGTGCGGGGCGGAAAGGGCGTCTGCCTCGAGCGCCTTGGCCAGCGCGGCGGGCTCCCCCGAAAGCTCAACGAGGTGCTGCTCCACAGCCCCGAGCTCGTCAACCAAGCGTGGAGGCAGGATCGCCAAGCCCATGACCTCGATGAGGCCGATGTTCTCCTTCTTGATGTGGTGCCACTCCGCATGCGGGTGGAACACGCCCAGTGGGTGCTCGTCGGTGGTGACATTGCAGCGAAGCGCAAGGTAGAGCACGTAGTTCCCGCCCTCGCGGCATGCGACGGGGGTGATGGTGTTGTGGCGCTCGCCGTTGCTCTCCGCGATTACACCCACAGCCTCATCGGACCAGTCGCGCCACACATCGAGCACGTGCGCCGCAGCATCGAGCAACTGCTCGCGGTCGCGCGCCGCGAGTTTGAGCACGCTGAGCGGCCAGCGCACAACCGAGCACTCAACGTGAGGGAACCCGTCCATAGAGAATGTGGAAGCAACCTGGGCTTTCATCATGGGGAAGACGTGCCGCCCGCCCTGGAAGTGGTCATGCGAGAGAATCGAGCCGCCCACGATGGGGAGGTCGGCGTTCGAGCCCACGAAGTAGTGGGGGAACAGGTCCACGAAGTCGAGCAAGCGCCCCATGTTCTCGCGGTCAACGTGCATGAGCCGGTGTTCGGCGCTCATGGCGATGCAGTGCTCGTTGAAGTACGCGTACGGGCTGTACTGCAGGCCCCAATGCTCGCCACCGAGCGTGATGGGCACGATGCGCAGGTTCTGGCGAGCGGGATGCGCGCCGTTGGCCTCGCCCGCGCCGCGGCCGCGGTAGCCTTCGTTTTCCATGCAGAGCTGGCAGGCGGGATAGACATCGCCCGTCGCAGGGGCGGCGCCGGCCGCCGCGATGGCCTTGGGGTCCTTCTCGGGCTTGGAGAGGTTGATGGTAATCTCCAGATCGCCCCACTGCGTGGGAGAGGTCCAGCCGATGTTTTTCGCAATGGCCGCCGTGCGCACATAGCGCGCGTCGCAGCACATGCGGTAGAACCAGTCGGTCGCCGCCTCGGCACCGTCTTCGTCATAAAGCTCAGCGAAGGTGGCGCTTACCTCGGAGGGGCGCGGCATGACGAGGTCCATCACGCGGGTGGCGATGCGATCGGCGCCCGATGGCGTATCTTCCTCGCGCCCGTTCGCAACGCCTGCGGCAGCGATGCGCTCGATGACCGCCTCAAGATCGAAGCCATCGGTTGCGGGCAGCTCGAACTCGAGGACGCCTTCGGGGTCGGCAAGGTCGCGCGTGGGGGCAAGCGCGTATTGGTCGGCGAGCATCTCGGCCGCATGCGGAGCGCCTGGGCCGGTGGCGCCCATGCACTCGAGCACGGCGTTATAGGCCCACGTCTCATCTTCGGGGGCCAAGAGCCCGTTCGCTACGGCATAGCGCACGAGCGCTTCGATGTCTTGAGCGAGCGAGGGGGCCTGTGCGATAGTCTGTTCGCCTGCGACGGCCTGAGCATTGTTTACAGCCATGCGTATGCAGCTCCTTTGGGCACGATACGGTAATGACGGGAAGCGCCCTCGCCGAACCAGCTATCCATGCCGGCAAGGAAGGCGTCGACGCGCTCGACGGGAACGAAAGCCTGGATGCTGCCGCCGAAGCCGCCGCCGTGGATGCGGCAGGCGCCGCGGCCCTCGAGCAGACGCTCGGCAAGGCCCAGCGCGACCATAGCGGACTGCTCGGGCGCGCCTCCTACGGACACGTTCTGCAGGAACATGGCGGAGCTGGCTCCGGACTCGCGCGTGAGCTCCAGGAATGCGTCGATATCACCAGCCTGGAGGGCGTTCCAGCGCTTGAGCACGAGGTCGTTCTCGCGCCAATAGTGCAGGGCGCGCAGCACCGGGCGGTCGCCCAGCTCGCGGCGCAGGCGTACGACCTCGCTGTCGAAGGCAGCAGGATCAACCTCGCACAGGCGCTCCTTGCCAAAGACGGCGGCAATCTGCTTCATCTCGGCGGGGACGGCGGCGTACTCGCCGGTCAGAGCGCTGTGGTCGCTGCCCACGTTTACCAGCACGAGCGCATAGCCCTTGTCTTCGAAGTCGAAGGCGAGCTTTTCGGTGGCAGGGGTCTCGGGGTCGGCGAAGCTCATGTGGGCGAGGCCGCCGAGTGCCTCCGCAAGCTGGTCGAGCAGGCCGCAGGGCTTGCCGAAGTAGTTGTTCTCGGTGCGCTGGGCCATCTTGGCGAGCGTCACGGCATCGATTGCCGTGCCCTCCCAGAGCGCTTCCATCGCGCGACCGAAGGCGAGTTCCACAGCTGCAGAGGACGAGAGGCCGCTGCCGGAGGGGATGGAGCTCTGCATGATGAGGTCGAAGCCCTGGGGCGTACGCCCGGTCGCGGCGAGCTCGGAGGCCATGCCACGGGCGAGCGAGGCGGTCGTTTCCTGCTCGGAGGCCTGTACGGCGAGGTCGGAGAGGTCAATCTCGAAGCCGCCGTAGCCTACGCTCTCGATACGGGCGGTGCCGGTGCCGTTAAGCGCGCAGACGGCTTCGATGCGCGCGTCGAGCGCGCCGCCGATGACGTCGCCGCCCTCATGGTCGGTATGGTTGCCAGCGATCTCGGACCGTGCGGGCACGGTCACGGAAAGCAGGGGGTTGCCGGTGTTGCCGAAGTGTTCGGCAAAGCGGTCTACGAGCGGCGTTGTTGGTGAAGACATTGGTTCCTCCCTTTCCTGAGGCTGATGCTGACGATGGTGGCGAATACATATAACAGGGGACGGCTTGTCGATGCCATGGGGCGGACTGTGGGCGAAGCGAGCCCGTTGCCTTGCTCGTGAGGCTCGGTGCCGCGTGCGTCGTGAGGTCGTGCGTCCGCGGTATCGCGTGCGCTACCGGGGCACCGTGTGTGCCCCGCTATGCAGTGAAGAAGCGATATTCGTTGTGCGCGCGATAGGGGTGCGCCTCATCGAAGATCGCTTGCGGGAAGGACGGATGCGAGGGCGTTGCAGGGAAGAACTGCGGTTCCAGCGCGAACCCCTCCTGCACGCGGTACGTGCTATCGCCTTTACCGTGATCTTCATCGAGGAAGTTGCCGGTATAGAGCTGCATGCCGGGAAGCGAGGTCCAAACCTCCATGCCGCGTCCGCTCACGAGGTCCAGGGCGCGCACCGCAAAGCGGGCAGTGCCTCCATCCGCGGCGTTCGCGGTATAGCCATCGATGCAGAAGCAGTGGTCATAGCCATGGGCGAGCGCGAGCTGCTCGTCGCTGCCGGCGATGTCCTTCCCAATGAGCTTGGGTGCACGGAAGTCGAAGGGTGTACCCTCAACGGGCCGGAGCTCGCCGGTGGGTATCGAGGCCGCGTCGATGGGCAGATAGCGTTCCGCGGCAATCTGCAGTTGCTGGCCGTGGACCGAGCCCGAGCCCGCTCCCGACATATTGAAATACGTGTGGTTCGTTAGGTTGAAAAACGTCGCCGTGTCGGTGGTGGCGGTGTAGTCGGCCAAGAGTCGCATCCCGTCGAGCGCGTAGCGCACCGTGAACGTGCGGTTTCCGGGAAGCCCGTAGGCACCGTCGTCGACAGCGCGGGTGAACGTTATCGCGCATGTGTCTTCGTTAACATCTGCGTCCCAGATGAGCGCGTGCAGCCCGCAGGCGTGGTCGGTGTGCAGGTTGTTGCTGCCCTCGTTGCGCGGCAGGTAGTAAACCGTGCCGTCGATAGGCACCTCTCCGCGGAAAACGCGGTTGGCGCTCGGGCCAACGGTCGCACCGAAGAAATAGGGTGTGTTGGGATAATATGCCGCCGCATCATCGTAGCCGAGCACGATATCGGCGAGTTCGCCTTGCGACCCCGGTGCATCGATGCCCACGATAGTCGCTCCCAGGTCGGTCACGCGCACGGTGATCTGGCCGTTGCTCAATAGGTACAACGTTGCGGAATCTCCGGTTGGAAGGGTTCCGAACGGTTGCGACTCGATCATGACAACAGCCTCCAACCCCCGCCCACCGCTTTTACGATGCAGCCACTCAAGCGATGCGACGGATGCAATATGAGTATGTGCGCATGAGTAGCATAACGCACCTGCACCGGCTTGCAGTCCGAAGAATGCCGGTCTTGCGGGGAGTGGGGGCGAAAGGGCGTGTGTTTCAAACGCGTCTCGAAAGCGTTGCGATTCTGGGGACCGCTGACCGGACGAAGACGACCGTTCACGGAAGCTTCATACTATGCGTCATGGAGAGGGGAGGGCGGAGCGCTGAGAATCACGTTTCCACTGGTATACCTACTGGTTAAGTGGTTGTAACCACCTCGAAATACGATGCACTTGTATCGGAAATGAGTACCACCTTTCTCATACCAATTTACCTGCGGAAATAAAGATTTACCGCTCATGGGCAAAAACCAACCGTTCGCAGGCGCTTCATAAGTTTTCAATTTTTGTGGTGAGAATGTGGTTATACTGGTCTACCTGAGGCACCAATCTGTCACGCCGACAGGGTGCCGTGAAGGCGAAGGGACCGTGAGGATCAAGCCCGGTCTGCGCCTTGGTCGATTCGCTTGCCGTTGGGAGGGTCATGCACACCTTTGAGATCAGCAATGAGTTCCTACTTGATGGGGAACCTTTCACGATCCTCTCTGGTTCGATCCACTACACGCGTGTCCATCCCACCGATTGGCACCATTCCCTCTATAACCTGAAGGCCATGGGTTTCAACACGGTTGAGACCTACGTGCCGTGGAACATGCACGAGCCCGAGCCCGGTGTATTCGATTTCGCCGGCATCAAGGATCTCGCCCGCTTCCTCGACGAGGCTGCCGAGCTTGGCCTTTGGGCCATCGTGCGTCCCAGCCCCTTCATCTGCGCCGAGTGGGAGTGGGGCGGCCTGCCCGCGTGGCTGCTGCCCGAGCGCTCCATGCGCGTCCGTGCGAACGACCCCGCCTTCCTGGCACACGTTGCGAGCTACTACGATCACCTCATGCCCATCTTGGTGGAGCGCCAGATCACGCATAGTGGCAACATCATCATGATGCAGATTGAGAACGAGTACGGTTCGTACTGCGAGGATAAAGACTACCTGCGCGCCATCCGCGACCTCATGGTCGAGCGCGGCGTGAATGTACCGCTCTGCACCTCCGACGGCCCGTGGCGCGGTTGCCTGCGCGCGGGCACCCTCATCGATGACGACGTGCTCGCGACCGGCAACTTCGGTTCGCGTTCCGCGGAGAACCTCGCTGCCCTCAAGGCCTTCCACGAGGAGCACGGTAAGAACTGGCCCCTCATGTGTATGGAATTCTGGGATGGCTGGTTCAATCGCTGGGGCGAGAACGTGATTCGCCGCGATGCTCAGGACCTCGCCGATTGCGTGCGCGAGTGCCTCCAGGTTGGTAACGGCATCAACCTCTACATGTTCCATGGCGGCACCAACTTCGCCTTCATGAACGCCTGCTCCGCGCGCCATACGCACGATATCCATCAGGTGACTTCGTACGATTATGATGCGCCGCTCAACGAGGAGGGCAATCCCACCGAGAAGTGGTATCTGCTTCGCGATGTGGTGCGCGAGCTCTTCCCGAGCGCTTGGACCGGCGAGCCCCTCATCAAGGAGGCCGTCGCCGTCGAGAGCATCGAGTGCAAGGAGCGCGTGAGTCTCTTCAACGTGCTCGACGCCCTCTCCGAGCCCGTTACCTCTCAGTATCCGCAGCCCATGGAGGACCTGGGCCAGAGCTATGGCTATACCCTCTACACGACGCAAATTGAGCGCGATACCGCGCCGGACGCCGAGGAGCGCATCCGCGTGATCGACGGCCGCGACCGCGCCAAGGTGTACGTCGAGGGCACCTGTGTTGCCACGCAGTACCAGGAGCATATCGGCGAGGACATCAAGTGCGTGCTTCCCGCCGAGCAGAACCGCCTGGACATCCTCATGGAGAACATGGGGCGCGTGGGTTACGGCCACAAGCTGCTGGCCGATACGCAGCACAAGGGCATCCGCACGGGCGTCTGCGTTGATCTTCACTTCATCACCGGTTGGGAGCAGCGCTGCCTGCCGCTCACCGACATTTCTGGCATCGATTATTCCGCTGGGTTCGAGGAGGGCCAGCCCGCCTTCCACCGCTTCGAGTTCAATCTCGATGAACCCGCCGATACTTTCATCGACACGACGGGCTTCGGTAAGGGCTGTGCGTTCGTGAACGGGGTGAACGTCGGGCGCTTCTGGGAAGTTGGCCCCATCATGACGCTCTATGTTCCCCACGGCTTCACGCGCGCCGGCGTGAACGAGCTCGTTTTGTTCGAAACCGAGGGCGTGTACGAGAGCACGATCTCCCTGCGCTCAGAGCCCCTCATCAGGCATCTTGAGAAAGAAGGAGTTGAGTAACATGATCGTAGGCGCTCGTATCGATTTCCGTCTGATTCACGGCCAGGTCGCGAACCTGTGGGCCAACGCCCGTCAGGTGAGCCGCTTCATGGTCGTCGACGATCAGGTGGCTGAGGACGCCACCCAGAAGCAGGTGCTGCGCATGGCGACTCCCGCCACCTGCAAGCTCTCCGTGCTTCCCGTGGAGAAGGCCGCTGCCAACATCAACGCTGGCAAGTATGACGCTCAGCGTCTGTTCATCGTGGCCAAGAAGCCCGAGACCTATCTACGTCTGCTCAAGGCCGGCGTGAAGCTCGACGAGATTATCGTGGGCAACATGACCACGATGGATAGCGTCAAGAAGTTCGGCCTCAACATCAACTGCGACCAGAGCGACCTCGACGCATTCGCCGAGATCCAGGCCATGGGCGTGCCCATGGTTATGCAGCTCACGCCGCAGAACACCCCGGAGAAGTTCACGGTCTAACTTCCCGGACGCCAATTTGGCGCTACGCCGCGAGGGGAGATGCGCGGCTGTCCATAGCGTAGGAACGTATTGTTTCGAGAAATGTTAGAAGGGGGAAAACCATGATTGCTTGGTGGCAGATTATCTTGCTCACCCTGTACGCCGGCTTCCAGATCATGGACGAGCTGCACTGGTACTCCAGCGCCGGCTCCGCCGTGTTCTCCGGCTTCATCACGGGCCTCATCATGGGCGACATGGCTACCGGTCTCTACATCGGCGGCTCCATGCAGCTCACCATCCTCGGCGTCGGCACCTTCGGTGGCGCGTCCCGTATCGATGCTAACTCCGGTACGCTGATCGCCACGGCCTTCGCCGTGAGCTCCGGCATGGACCCGGAGCAGGCGCTCGCCGTCCTCGGCGTGCCCGTGGCGGCCATCCTCGTCTACACCGACATTGCCGGCCGCTTCGCCAACACCTTCTTCGGCCACATGTGCGACTCCGATGTCGAGAAGATGAACTGGAACGCCTACAACGTGCACTACTGGCTCGGCGCCGTCTCCTGGATGCTCAGCCGTATGCTCCCGGTCTTCCTGGCCCTCGCCTTCGGCCAGCCGGTCGTCGAGGCCATCACCGCGGCCCTCAACGGCGACTTCGCCTGGCTCGGCGCCGGCCTGACCGTCGCTGGCGGCGCGCTGCCCGCGGTCGGCTTCGCCATCCTGCTCCGCTACCTGCCGGTTAAGAAGCACATCGCCTACCTCATCCTCGGCTTCGTCATCGCCGCCCTCCTGGGCACGCTCTTCACGAACGTCGCGGGCGTGGCTGGCGACGTGGCCACCCTCGGTGGCGCCGTCACCCTCCCCGAGGGCACCGCGCTCGCCGGCGGCGACTACAACAGCCTGTCGATGCTGACCATCGCGCTCATCGGCTTCGCGCTGGCCTACATCTACTACGTGCAGAACAAGGCGCAGGCTGCTGCCCCCGCTGCGGCTGCCGCTGTGGAGGGAGATGACGACGATGAGCTCTAATGAGAAGCTTCTCCCGAACGGGACCACGGGCTATAAGCTCACGAAGGAAGACTTCGCGCAGATCAACCGCCGCAACCTCATCGGTTTCCAGGCTGGCTGGAACTACGAGCGTATGCAGCACTCCGGTTACCTGTGGATCATTCTTCCGCAGCTCCGTAAGATCTACGGGGACAACACTGAGGGCCTGAAGACCGCTGCTCGCACCCACTGCGCACCGTTCTTCAACACCTCCAACTTCCTCAACACGATCATCACCGGTATCGACCTGGCGATCGAGGAAGAGGAAGGCCTGCAGAGCCTCGAGACCGTCGCTTCGCTGAAGACCGGCCTCATGGGCCCGCTCGCCTCCATCGGCGACTCCATTTTCGGTTCGCTGCTGCCCACCATCTTCGGTGCTCTGGCCGCTAACATGGCCATCGCCGGCAACCCGATCGGCATCTTCATCTGGATCGCCGTGAACGTCGTGGTCGACTGGTTCCGCTGCAAGCAGACCCACATCGCCTACGACCAGGGCATGAAGCTCGTCACCACGATGAGCGACCAGCTCAACGCCATCACCGACGCCGCTACCGTCATGGGCGTGTTCATGGTGGGCGCCCTCGTGTCCACCAACGTCGGCATCGTCATCTCCGCCCCGATCGACCTGGGCGGCGTGACCGTCGACCTGCAGCACATCTGCAACATGATCTGCCCGAAGCTCGTGCCCGCCGCCCTCGTGGGCGCCGTGTACTGGCTGCTCGGCAGGAAGGGCATGACCTCGACCAAGGCGATCTTCATCGTCCTGATCATCGCCATCGTCCTCGGCGGCCTCGGCTGGATCGCCAAGGGCTAAGCCTCTCTGCTTTGGTCGGTGCTCGTTCGCTTGCGGGCGGGCACCGTTCCCTTCGGGGATTGCGAACAAGACGGGTGCACACCTCACGGCTGGAGCCTTGCTTCGCCACGTTCTCCCAGGAGGTGCGCGCCCGTTTTTTCGTATCATATGACTGCGCTGGCGTGAGCCGGCGTATCGCGCACGGGCGCACGCCCGCAGCTGCGCGTGTCATACGAGCTCGGTCGAAAGGTTCTATTCGTGAGACCAGAAGTCATCATCTTCATCGCCATCGTGGTCGTCTACTTCTTGGCGAGCACCATTCTTCGCCATTATCTCGATGTGAAGATCCAAGCGCTTTATTCGGCTGGGCTCTATGATGATGCGTTCAAGACGCTCAATAACTTTTTTGCTCGTATCCTGCTGCCTACCTTCAGGCAGTACACGCTGCGCTTCATGGTTCACGAGGCTCGCGGCGAGCGCGAGATGGCAACGCGCATGATGGAGCTCATGCTGCGCATGCGCAATTCCAAGAAGCGCCAGGCGCAGGTAACCGTCATGGGGTTCAACTACTTCATCACCATCGACGACAAAAAGCGCGCCAAGGAGCTGCTGAGCGATGTCAAGCAGCGCTGCGACCAGGCCGTTGCGGCAGATTGCCAGCTCACCTACGATATCATGTGCGGCAAGCGCCATGACTATATTGAGCGCATGGAGGGCATGCTCGATAGCGCGGATCCCGCGCTGAAGAGCAAGCTCTACCTGCTCATCGCGAAGCAGTATCGCAATGCCGGCGATACCAAGAGCGCAAAGAAATACGAGCAGATGCTCGATGACCTCGCAAAGGAATTCGAGTTCTCCATGCCCCAACCGGGCAGTGGGGAAAAGGCCGGCACCGTGCCGGCGGACAAGAAGGACGCCTAGGAAGGCGCCACCGTGCTCGGCTCAAACGGCCGAGCGCCCTGTTGGAAATTCGATGTCCGCATGCAATCGAGCATCGAGTTTTCGAACAGCTGGTAGTAACCAGTTACCACTCGCAGGCGGTAACAGCAGATGGACCGGAGCCTCGCGAGCGCAAGCGAACGGTCCACCTTTGAAAGGAGTATTTGATGATCGGCTTCATCCTTACCGGCCACGGTGACTTCTCCCTCGGCGTGAAGAGCGCTGTCGACATGGTCGCCGGCGACCAGCCCGCGTTCAAGGCCGTGCCCTTCGAGGGCTCCCAGGCCGCAACCTACGGCGAGGACCTTCGTGCCGCCATCACCGAGATGCGCGAAGAGTGCGAGGGCGTCCTCGTGTTCTGCGACCTGCTCGGTGGCACCCCGTTCAACCAGTCGATGCTCATCTCCCAGGATGTCGACAACGTCGAGGTCGTCGCTGGCACCAACCTCCCCATGCTCATCGAGCTCGTCATGACCCGCAGCTTCGCGAACGCCACGCTCGAGGAGATGGCAGAGCAGGCGGTAACCGTTGGCCAGGCTGGCGTTTGCCACAAGAAGCTCGAGCCGGCGGGCGACGACGAAGACGACGAGATGTAGGATGCACCGCTCGCCCTTCGGGCGGTAGCGCCATGTAGGGCCGAGAGGATGCCGAGACGTTTACGCGGAAAGGAGGGGCTTTCGTGGCTGTGAACATGAGACGCCAGCCGCTGTATGATCAGCTGGTCGATATTCTCTCCGAGAAGATCGAGTACGAGTACCGGCCGGGTGACCTCATGCCTTCCGAGCGCGAGCTCTCGGAGCGCTACGGTCTGTCGCGTACGACTGTGCGCTTGGCCCTGCAGGAACTTGAGCAGTTGGGGCTCGTGGTGCGCCAGCACGGGCGCGGCACCTTTGTTGCCGATCGCTCTGCGCAAACCACGAACCTCATGCAGTCCTATAGCTTCACCGATCAGATGCGTGAGATGGGGCGTGAGCCGCACACCACGATCTTGGAGTTCAGCGAGATTGAGGCAGACGCGAACCTCGCCGACCATCTGGGCGTTCGAGAGGGCGACAAGCTCTTCAAGCTCAAGCGCCTGCGCTCTGCGGACGATATTCCCATGATGGTGGAGCGCAGCTATCTGCCCATGCGCAAGTTCCTTTCGCTCAAGCGCCCGCTGTTGGAGAGCAAGCCGCTGTACGAGATTATCGAGCACGACTTTCACGAGAAGATCCGCGTGGCCGAGGAAGAGTTCTTCGCGAGCATCGCGCGCACGGCCGATGCCCATCTGCTCGGCATCAACGAAGGGGCTCCCGTGCTCGACCTCGTGCGCACCACATTCAACATGAGCAACGAGATCGTGGAGTACACGCTTTCGGTTGCCCGTGCCGACCAGTTCAAGTACAAGGTCTACCACCACCGGGGAGAGTAGGCTGCGGGTTTAGAGCGGCGCGGGCGTATGGACCCGGATGATGACCATAGATAAGGGGAAACGCAGATGTTTACTAAAACCGTCGAGGAGCTGAAGGAGCTCGGTGCCGATATCACGACCGCCGAGATCATGCAGCAGCCCGATCTTTGGGAGGACACCTTCCAGATCTATGCCGATAACAAAGAGGCCATCGAGGCCTTCCTCGCATCGGCCAAGGCCATGGCCGAGGGTCGTGTCTCGGTGATCTTCACTGGTGCCGGCACGTCCGACTATGTGGGCGATACGGTCGCGCCCTATCTGCGTCACGCAGGCGATACCGACGCGTACGATTTCAAGCCGATCGCTACGACCGATATCGTCTCGGCGCCGCGCGACTTCCTTCGTCCCGAAGACCCGACGATTCTGGTGTCGTTCGCTCGCTCCGGCAACAGCCCCGAGAGCCTTGCCGCCGTCCAGGTTGCCAAGAGCTACGTCAAGAACATCAAGTTCCTGAACATCACTTGCGCGCCCGAAGGCAAGCTCGCCGTGGAGAGCGCCGACGATCCGGATGCGCTTACCCTGCTCATCCCGCGCGCGAACGATAAGGGCTTCGCGATGACCGGCAGCTACAGCTGCATGGAGCTGCTCTCTGCCCTCATCTTTGACACCTCCTCCGACGAGCAGAAGCTCGCTTGGGTGCGCGAGGCGGCGGAGATGGGCCGCGAGGTCGTGGCTCGCGAGGACGAGGTCGCCGCGTACCTGGCCGGCGACTTCAACCGTGTGACCTATCTGGGCTCCGGCTCCTACGTGGGCCTTGCCCAGGAAGCGCAGCTCAAGATTCTCGAGCTCGCCCATGGTCTCGTTGCGACCTCGTGGGATAGCTCCATGGGTTATCGCCATGGGCCCAAGAGCTTCGTGGACGACAAGACCCTTGTGTTCGTGTTCGTGAACAACGACGCCTACACCCGCCAGTACGATCTCGACATCTTGAACGAGATCGCAGGCGACGAGATCGCGCAGAAGACCGTCGCGATTCAGCAGGCTGGTGAGACCGGTTTCGCGGGTGAGTCCTTCACCTTCGAGGGCCATGGCGAGCTGCCGGAGGCCTACCTCGCGCTGCCGTTCGTGATGGTTGCCCAGACGGTGTCGCTCATCAACTCCGTGCGCGTGGGCAACACCCCCGACACGCCGAGCCCCACCGGTACGGTGAATCGCGTGGTGAAGGGCGTGACCATCCACCCTTTTAGCGCCTAACTAACCCGAACGGCCTTTCCAGCTGCTGCGACTTCGCCCTCATTCGTCGCTTGCGCGGAAAGGCCGTAAACCGGTCATTTTGGGACGTGTTCAAAATGACCCAAATGGGGCGTTTTGGGACAGGTTGACCTGACAAGCGAACCCGTCTCTGACGTCGAATGGGCCTGTTGTTGAGAGGAGTTCTCTTGAGTACGTTTGCCATCTCGGCAGCCAAGTTCGTACTGCCGGGCGCCACCATGCAGGGTGGCTACCTCACCATCGAGGATGGGAAGTTCGCGGGTTGGACGGCCGAGAAGCCGGCGTGCGAGGTCGTCGAATATCCCGGCGCCATCGTGGGCCCCGGCCTTGTCGATACGCATATCCACGGCTTCCATAACCACGCGACCACCGATTGCGATCCCGCCGCTATCGACGACGCGAGCGTTGCGCTCGCCAAGTCGGGCACGACGACGTGGCTGCCCACGACCTTCACCGAGTCCGTCGAGGACATCGGCCGAGCTTGCGCCGCCATCGCGCAGGCCGACGAGGCCCGCAGCGAGGACTACGTGGGCGCGCACATCGGCGGCATCTTCCTCGAGGGGCCGTTCTTCACCACGGCGCACGTGGGCGCGCAGAACCCCAAGTTCCTCATCGATCCCACGGTCGAGGTCTTCGATGGCTGGCAGGAGCAGGCCGGCGGTCGCATCGTTAAGAGCGCGCTTGCGGCTGAGAAGGATGGCGCGCTCGAGTACATCGCGGCGCTCGATGCACGCGGCGTGGTGACGGCCATCGGGCATTCGGACGCTACTTATGACGAGGCGCTCGCTGCGGTGAACGCCGGTGCCAGCTGCTTCGTTCACACCTACAACGGCCAGCGCGGCCTGCATCATCGCGACCCAGGTGTGACCGGTTGCGCCATGACGACGCCCGAGACCTATGCCGAGATCATCTGCGACGGCAAGCATGTGGTGCCCGCCGCCATCAAGGCGCTTGTCGATGCGAAGGGTTGGCAGCATACGGTGCTCATCACCGACTGCCTCATCTGCGGCGGCATGCCCGAGGGCGAGTATGTTTCGGGCGGCATGCCCGTCGTCATGAAGGGCGGCCTGTGCTACGTCAAGGCCGAAGACGGCTCGACGGGTACCATCGCGGGTTCGGTTCTCACGCTTGCCAAGGGCGTGAAGAACATGGTCGACTGGCAGATCGTTACAGCCGAGCAGGCCATCCGCATGGCGACGGAGGTTGCGGCGAGGAGCGCGAAGATCGACCACGTGTGCGGCTCTATCAAGCCGGGTCGCGCGGCGGACCTTACCATCTTCAACGCCGACATGACGCTTGCGGCCACCTACGTGAGCGGCACTCTCGCCGAATAGCGCATGCTGCCCCGCGCGGGGTGGATACACTTGAATCGCGGCCTCGCTCTGGGCAGATGGGCGTCATTTTGGGACGTGTCTCAAATGACCCAAATGAGACGTTTTGAACACGTCCCAAAATGACCGCCAAAATGACCGATGGGCGGGGCCGCTGTTTAGTGCCTATGTGAAGGGAGCAGGGGAATGCTCAAGACAGCTGAGCGTTTCAAGGCAGAGATTCTGCGTCGTTTGGACGAGGTGACGGAGGGGCAGGACGAGGCCATCCACGAGGCGGCCGTCATCATAGCCGACACCATCGAGCGCGGTGGCATCATTCGTGCATTCGGCTCCGGCCATAGCCACGCGAACGCACTCGAGATCTGCGGGCGAGCGGGCGGCTACATTCAAACGAAGATCGTGCGCGAGCCGGCACTCGGCATCTACGAGATGCTCGATGGCGTAGGCGACCAGTTCTGGCTCAAGCTCGATGTTCGCCCCGAGGACTGTCTGGTGCTCATCTCGAATTCGGGTAGGAACCCGTTGCCGGTGGAGCTTGCGCTCCATGCGCGCGAGGCCGGCATCAAGGTGATCGTCGTGACCGCGCGCGAGGTGTCTGCTGCGGGTACGTCGCGCAGCAAGACGGGAAAGCTCCTCTATGAGCTGGGCGACGTAGTGCTGGACAACAAGTCGTGCTTCGGCGATGCGGCGCTCGAGGTGGAGGGCATTCCCACCAAGGTGGGCGGCACCTCGCTCTATACGGGCTGCCTGCTGCTTGACTGCGCGGTCATGGAGTCGCTCGACATCCTGCTCGAGCGCGGCGTGCAGCCGCCGCTCTACATGAGTGCCAACGTTGACGGTGGCCCGGAGTTCAACCAGAAGCTCCTCGACCAGTTCAAGGACCGCCTGGCGGAGTACTAGCGACAGAACGTGACGCCGGTGCCAGGGGAAACTGCCACGCATGGCAGCGGCGTGACACCGGTGCCGGGGGCTGTCACGCGGGCATGTGCGTGCCCGCATAAGGACGCCCGGGTTGGAGTCGCATCCGACCCGGGCGTCTTGTTGTCCATAAACCTTGTTCGTTTGTGAGAAAATCGAACATGTTCTATCAGGCTGGCGAAAGGGCAAGGTGCCATGATCAAGGCTGAGCGGCAGGAACGCATAAGGCAGTTGGTGGAACAGCGCGGCGCTGTGTCTGTTAAGGAAATTGCCCAAGCCTTGGATGTGTCCGAGATGACCGTTCGGCGCGACCTTGAAGAGATGTCGAATCTCGGTGATCTGGTCCGCGTCCATGGAGGCGCGCGAAGCGGTGGCTCGCGACGCCAGTCGATGCTGCGTGGAGAGTCAAGCCATGTGGAGAAACGCGGCAGAAACGCAGCGGCAAAGCTTGCGATTGCGAGGCGTGCAGTATCGCTCATCGAGCCTGAGAGCACGGTATTTCTAGGGGCGGGGACCACGGTTGAACAAATGGTGCCGCTGCTGCCCAAAACGCATCTGCGGATTGTGACCAATTCACTCTCAGTGTTTAACATGTTGGAGGGTGAAACTCACTATGACCTGTTTCTTATCGGTGGCGCTTTCAGGGCTCGTACCGCTGCTTTTGTAGGGCCACTTGCCGAGGAGGCAATCTCAAAAGTTGGCCTCGATATCGCGTTTATCGGCGCAAATGGAGTATGCGACGGGGAGGTCTCGACTTCGAATGCGGAGGAGGGGCACTTCCAAAAGCTGGCATTCGATAAAGCTGACGTTCGATATCTTGTGGCGGATGCAAGCAAGCTTGGGCGTCGGGATTTTTTCTCGTTCTATCGGCTGAACGACCTCGATGGCTTGATATGCGACGACGCCATCTCCTCTACAGAGCGGGCCGCGGTTGAAGAATACACGGATATCGTGCTGTAGGATTCCTCATTTCTGAAGCTGCTTCATATCAAAACAAACTAATACAAACAAAATCGAACTTAATAACTTGAAATAGATGTTAGATTGTGTTCAAATGAACATAATGATAGATGGTCGATAAGGTGCGATACGAGAAGCCTGCAGCATTCGTCGATTGCGTCGATGAGCTCGCTTCGGTCTTTGCGCTTTGTTGCCAGCTCGTCTGCACGCACGGCGTTTTTCGCGCACAAAGGAGGACACATGAGAGTCGTCATCGCATCCGACGCCGAGGGCATGTCCCTCAAGGAAATCATCAAAGATGTGCTCATCGCCGATGGTCATGAGGTGGTCGATTATTCCGAGGAGCCCGCAGCGGACTTCGTGGATTCCGCGCTCGCTGTGGCGCACGACCTGCTCGAGCACGAGGGCTCGCTCGGCTTCGCCTTCGACGGCTACGGCGTGGGCAGCTACATGGCTGCTACCCGGGTGAAGGGCATGGTGGCCGCCAACATCTCCGACGAGCGCTCCGCCTACATGACGCGCGAGCACAACAACTGCCGCATGGTGTGCATGGGCCCCAAGGTCGTCGGCCCCGAGGTCGCTACGAAGATCGCGCGCGAGTTCCTCGCCGCCGATTACGCCGCCGGACGCCATCAGATTCGCGTTGACATGCTCAACAAGATGGCTTAGCCAGCGTGAAATCAGGACAGAGGATTTTTTACATGAGAGGGGACTCGGTATGATTATCGCACTCGGTTGCGACCATATTGTCACTGATGAGAAGACCTACCTGCACGACCGCCTCGAAGAGGCGGGCTACGAGGTGCTGGACCTCGGCACCTATAGCCACACGCGCACCCACTATCCCATCTACGGCAAGGCGGTGGGCGAGGCCGTGGCATCCGGCCGCGCCGACCTGGGCGTGGTGCTCTGCGGTACGGGCATCGGCATCACCAACTCCGTTAACAAGGTTCCGGGCGCCCGCTGCGCCCTCGTCCGCGACATGACGAGCGCGCTCTACGCCCGCCGCTGCCTCAACGCCAACGTGGTCGGTTTCGGCGGCAAGATTACCGGCGAGTTCCTCATGGCCGATGTCATGCTCGCGTTCCTCGAGGCAGAGTACGAGGCCACGCCGGAGCACGATGCGCTCGTGGCGAAGCTCGACGCTATCAACCAGGCCGATCCCGAGGCGCAGGCCGACCCGCACTTCTTCGATGAGTTCCTTGAGAAATGGGACCGCGGCGAATATCACGACTAGCGAGATGAGACAGTTGTACCGGGTTAAACTGTCTCACGCACGCCGGGGGAGACAGTTGTGCCAGGCTAAACTGTCACGTTTTGCGGCTATCGGTAACGAGCCCTGATCGGTCGTCTTGCACCGCCCCATCTCCCAAGGTTGCCTCGCGGTAGCATCGACGAAGTCCCGTTCGCATTTCAGCGAGCGGGACTGCTCATGTCGCGAGGCCCTGCGGCGGGGGTTACAATATGGATACTTACATCCTGCTTCAAGGAGGAGCCATGATTCTCACGGTAACGATGAACCCGTCCATCGATACGGCGTACCACATCGACCACCTGGTGATCGATGACGTGAACCGCGTCGTGCCCGAGAAGACTGCGGGCGGCAAGGGCCTCAACGTGAGCCGCGTACTCGTGCAGCTGGGCGACGAGGTGCTGGCCACCGGCCTGCTCGGGGGCCATATGGGCGAGTTTCTTGCCGACCGCATGACGGACGACCATATCCCGAACGACTTCACGCCCATCGCGGGTGAGAGCCGCATCTGCATCGCGGTGCTCCACGACGGGAACCAGACCGAGTTTTTGGAGAGCGGCCCCACCGTCTCCTCGGAGGAGCTCGACGCCTTCATGGCGCATTTCTCCGAGCTGGTCGAGAAGGCCGACTGCGTGACGATCTCTGGCAGCTTGCCCAAGGGCGTGCCGGCGGACTGCTACGCCAAGATGGTTGCGGTTGTGGCCGCGGCGGGTAAGCCCGTGCTTCTCGATACCTCGGGCGCCTCGCTCGATGCCGCGCTTGAGGCCGAGGTCAAGCCGACGCTTGTGAAGCCCAACCTCACCGAGATCAATGGCCTTTTGGGCACGAGCTTCACGCCCGACGACCTGCCCGCCCTGCAGGCTGCCCTTGCGGCCGATGAGCGCTTCTCGGGCATTCCTTGGGTTGTGGTGACCATGGGTGGCGCAGGCGCCGTTGCCTTCCATGGCGAGAAGGGCTATCGCGTTGTCATGCCGAATATCCCGGCGGTCAACGCCACCGGTTCCGGCGATTCCACCATCGCCGGCTTCGCTCACGCGCTCGCGCGCGGTGCTGGCGACGATGAGGTCCTTCGTTGCGGCAACACCTGCGGCAAGCTCAACGCCATGGATCCCAAGACCGGTCACCTGGTCATCGAACGCTGGGACGAGGTCTATAACGCGGTGCAGATCACCGAGCTGTAACGAACGCAGCGACGCGGCACCCGCGCATTCACGGGCGCTTTGCCGCAGCACTATCGCGTTTGCGGGCACCCCACAGCGGCACCCGCGCATTCACGGGCGCCTTCCAACAGCACCGTCGATTTTCGGGCAGGAAATCGCAGAAAAAGAGGCTATAAAAAGCCCTATTCTGCGATATCCTGCCCGTTAACGTTTGGCTACGAATAGCGTGCTGGCGAGATGCCGTGCTTGTCGCCCGCTCAGCACGCAGCCGCGTTGCGCTGCCGCCTTCCCGCCGCAATCTGCTAGCCGGCCTACTGGTCGGCTGGAGCCACGATAAGCTCGCACCCCGCCTCCTCGGCATCGGCCGCAACGAGGCCGTGGGGATCGGCGTCTACCACGATGGCTTCGACGCCCTCGAGCGTTCCGAACCAAAGAAGCCCGGGCGCATCGATTTTCGAGGCGTCCATGAGCACGTAGGTCTCGTTCGCGCAGTGCAGGAACGCCTGCTTGAGCTCGGCCATCTCCTGGTTGTTGGTCATAAGACCACGTCCGGGCACGTATGAGGTGGGCGTTACGAACGCTTTGTCCGGCCTGAGCATCTCGAGCATGCGCAGGGTGAGCGGCCCCGTGATGTAACGATGCCCCTTGCGCAGGCTCCCTCCCAAGATGATGACATCGAGCGCCGGGGCGGACCGGTCGATATAGTCGGCGATGCTGAAATCGTCGGTAACGATGGTGATGCCCGTATGGTCGGCGAGCGCCCTCACGAATTCGAGCGCGGTGGTTCCGGAGTCCACGAGCACCGAGTCCCCATCTTGCACGAACGCGGCCGCGGTTCGCGCGATGGCGCGCTTTGCCTCGGCATTCACGTTAACGCGCTTGTCTTGGACCGATACGGTGAGCGTTTTGGACAGCGAAATGGCTCCTCCGTGCGTGCGCCTGAGCTTACCATCGCGGGCGAGGGCATCAAGATCCGCACGGGCGGTGACGCGCGAGACGCCGAAGCGTTCGGCAAGCTGGGAGACCTGCACCGAGGCGGTGCGGTCAAGCAGGGAAAGTATCTCGGCCCGACGTTCCTCAGGGGTACGCATGGCCTGCTTTTCCGCGGTGTCCAGCATGGCGGCTCCCAACTATGTGATGCTACGCGAGCGTCTCGAGGACCTGCACTGGCCGTGCCCCATCGTTGCAGGCAGAGGCAACGAGCCCCTCAGGGTCATAATCCATGATGACGCAGTCGACGTCGTGCGGCTTGGCGAAGCGCAGGAACAGCTGGCTCGCGCCGACCTTCGTCGCGTCCATGAGGATGATCTTGCTGCGTGCGTGGCGCATGAACTCGACCTTGGCGCGCGCGGTCTCCTCGTATTCAGCAAGGAAGCCAAAGCTCGGCTCGAAGCCATCCGCACCAAGAAAGACCTGGTCAACATAGACATCCGCGAGGCTTGCCGCGAGAAACGAGCCGGTGTAGTGGCGCCAGGTGCGTGCAAGCTGCCCACCCGTCGAGATGATCGTTACCTGGGGCATGTGCTGCTCGGCAAACTCGATGATGTGGCAGGAATTCGTAACGATCGTAAGGTTCTGCTTCTCGGTCAGAGCCTTCACGAATTCCAGAGTCGTTGAGCCCGAGCCCACAAGGATCATCTCGCCGTCGCGCACGCGCTCAGCAGCGGCTTGGGCTATGGCCTGTTTGGCGCGCACGTTCTTGTGGATGCGCTTCGAAACGACGGGAACGATGTATTCGCTTGCAGGCACCGCACCTCCATGGGTGCGCTTCAGGCGACCTTCGTCTTCGAGGTAGGCAAGGTCGTTGCGAATGGTCACTGCGGAAACCCCGCACCGCGCGCGAACGTCGGACACACTCACCGATCCGTGGTCGCGGAGCATGCTGAGGATGAGCCCGCGCCGTTCGCTGGCAAGCATGTGGCGGTCGGGGGCATCTGCTTGGGCGGAGGCCTGCTCGGATGCCGCCGTCGCGGCGCTGGGAGCGGGCGACTGCGCGGGCGTTGCGGTGGTTGCTGCGGCGTTCGCGGCAGCCCGTTCGGATGCCGGCGCCGATGGGGTCGATGTCGTTTGGTCTGCCATGACGTGCCTTTCCAAATGTCGCTGCATAAAAATGCGGCGCAACGAGATGATACCATCCCCTTGCGCCGCATCTCGTCCGTGCGCCTCGGGGCGCGCGGCTGCGAATGCGCCTTTAGGCTTGCGCCTCTACGCGACCTGCCTCACGTGCACGGTCTTGGCAAGCTCGTCAACGCGGGCGAAGTCTCCCAGCCCCGCACACATGGTAACGTTGGCGCCGGTTGCCATGGCGCGCGTGAGCGCCGGCTCCACGGCTCCGCGGTCGGCGAGCCACAGCGACAGGAAGCTTGCGAGGGTGGCGTCTCCCGCGCAAGCCGTAGAGAGAATCGAGTCCTTCTCGGCGGCGTTTGCATGCCACACGTGCTCTCCGTTCGAGAAATACGCGCCGTCACCGCCAAGGGTGAGCAGCACGTTTTGCGCGCCGCGCTCATGCAAGCGGCCGAGTGCGGCCACGGCGTCGGCGCGAGACTCGATGGCCTCGCCGAAGATATCGGCAAGCTCATCGTCGTTCGGCTTGATGAGCAGCGGCTTCTTCTCGATGAGCTCGCGCAGATGCGCATGCGAGATGTCGAGCACGAACTCGGCGCCCTTCTCTCGCACAATGTCGATGACCTCGTCATAGAAGCTCGGGTCCATCTCGGGCGAGAGGCTGCCCGACACGATGAGGCAGCTCATATCGTCGAGCCCGCGCAGCAGCTCGAGCAGCTCCTCCTGCTTGGTGCGCGGTACCGGGGCTCCGGCGTTCGGCATGACGAACTCGCCCTCCGGTGTGGAGAGGAACACGTTGATGCGCGTGATGCCATCGATTTCGATGGGTTTGACCGGGCAGATGCGCCCCGCCTCGCGAACGATGAACTCGCCGGAGAAGCCACCGAAGAAACCCAAGATCGTCGAGTCGACGCCGTAGTGCTTCAACGTGAACGAGACGTTGAGGCCTTTGCCGTTGGGCGTGTAGACCGCGTCGCGCGTCCGGTTGATGTGGTCGTGCGAGAGCGTGTCCGACGTGATGTTCATGTCGATGGCGGGGTTGGTGGTGAGCGTGTAAATCATGGAGGGCCTTTCTTGAGGGGAAGGGGAGCGAAGCGCGCGGCTTCACTCCCCGATGATACCCCTTGCGAGCGTTTAGGCGTTCAAGCGGTCGTTGATGAGCTTGGCGATGGTCGCCGCGTCATCGGTTCCCTTGACGGCGGAGCGGAATTCGTCGTCCATGAGCGCCTCGGCAACCTTGGAGAGCAGCTTGAGGTGCGTGGTGCCGGCCTCGGTATCGGGGATGAGGAGCGCGATTGCAACCTCGACGGGCTTCTGGTCGAGCGTCTCCCAGCCAGCAATGTCGGAGGTCTTGATGGCCATCACGGCGGCGTTGGTCACCGTGGTCGACTTGGCGTGCGGAATGGCGAAGTTGTCCGTCATGCCGGTGGTTCCCATGTCCTCACGGGCGATGAACGCGCTCATGAGCTCATCGGCGTCCTGGGCGATGCCCTGCTCCACGGCCTTCTTCGAGACGAAGGTGAGGAGCTCGTCGCGGGAGGCGAAGGACTCGCCCACGAAGACCTGCTCGGGCTTCACGAAGTCGGTGGTCTGCGGTGCCTGTGCGGCGGGCGCGGCCTTCACGGCAGCGGTCGCGGTGCCGGCGGTTTCGAGCACCGGCTGCTCGGCGTCCTTCTTGGCGTTCTTGTCGTAGTCGTACTTCTTGAACGCGGTGAAGAGCACGCCGCCCACCACGGTGCCGATGAGGATGGCGAGCACCCACAGCGGGCCGTTCTCGACGACCGGAAGCACGAGGAAGCCACCGTGCGGCGCGGGATCGTGAACGTTGAAGAAGATGGTCAGGATGGATGCGATGGAGGAGCCGATCATCATGATGGGCATGACCGGGATGATGTTCTTGGTCATGAACGGAATGGCGCCCTCGGTGATGTGGGTGCAGCCCAGGATGAGGTTGACGATGCCCGCGTCGTGGTCTTCCTGGCTGAAGTACTTCTTGCCCACGATGACGGCGAAGGTGGTGATGAGCGGCGGAACGATGCACGCGGCGGAGACGGCGGCCATGAAGTTGGTGCCGAAGTTGTAGGTCTCGGTGCCCACGCCCGCTTCAAGGGCGGTACCCAGAAGCAGCGTGCCGGTGGTGTAAGCGGCCTTGTTGACCGGGCCACCCATGTCGAAGGCGCACATGCAGCCAATGGCGAGGCCCAGAACCACGGGGCCGGAGCTGGAGAGACCCTGCAGGAAGTCCATCATGCCCTGGTTGATGGCGGCCATGGGGCCGGAGATGCCGAGCATGACGAGACCCACGATCGCAGTGGAGCACAGCGGATAGAGGAAGATCGCCTTGAGGCCGTTCAGGCTCTCGGGAATCTTGGAGAAGACCTTCTCGAGCAGCACGATGGTGTAGCCGGAGAGGAAGCCGCCCACGATGCCGCCAAGGAAGCCGAAGCCCACGCCCGAGCCGCCGGCGTCGATGAGGCCGGTCTCAGCGTTCACGGGCAGGCCCTGGATGGCGATCATGCCGGCCACGAAGCCGGGGACGAGTGCCGGGCGCTTGCCGATGGACTCAGCGATGTATGCCGAAAGGACGGGCACCATGAGGTTCATGGCGATGCCGCCGATGATCTTCAGCATGGCGGCGAAGGAGTTGTAATCCGAGGCGGTGGAGTCGTAAGACGTGATGCCCCACAGGAACGAGATGGCGGTGAGCACGCCGCCCGCGACCACGAAGACCAGCATGTGGCTGACGCCGTTCATGAGGTGCTTGTAGATCTGGTGGCCGATGGATTCCTTCTCTTCGAGGTCGTCATCGTCTGCCGCTGCAACGACTGCGGAGTCGTCGCCCTTGGCGGCGAGGGCACGGTCGATGAGCTTGCCGGCTTCTTCGACCGAGAGCGCCTTGGAGACGCCCACGGAAACCATGGGCTTGCCAGCGAAACGCTCAGCCTGAACGTCTTTGTCGGCGGCGACAACGACGGCGCGCGCCGAGGCGATTTCGCTGCGCGTGAGCTCGTTCTCGATGCCAACCTGGCCGTGGGTCTCGACCTTGATGGTGAGCCCGCGTTCGGCGGCTGCCTTCTCGAGCGCCTCCTTCGCCATGAAGGTATGCGCGATGCCCGTTGGGCAACCGGTGGCCGCGATGATGTCGTACTGTGCCACGCAGCCCTCCTTTCGAATTCTCGACGCCTGAGCGCCGAACCCTATGGGAACACGATTCCGCACCGCAGCGCCGATTGCTTGGCCGGCTCACGGCTTAGACACGATGCGACTTCTTGCGGTAATGGTATACGAAAGATTTCGAAAGAATCTATTGACCTGCAGAATTGATGCAAGTCTGTAGTTCACCGGTCAATTTGAACCGTTTATGCTTTCGATTTTGCCGAAATGATTAAAAACGAAAATGCGCGTGGTGGCGCGCTAGACGGGGAGGGCGGTGCGCTGGCGGAAGAGCGGCGCGCTGGCGGGAGAGCGGCGCGCTGGCCGGGACGAGCCGCGCGCCGACGGGGGAGGGCGGCACGCTGGCCGGGACGAGCGGCGCGCTGGCCGTGAACGAGCCGCGCGCTAGGGAAATGCTGATTATCGGGCGTCGGAGACGTCCACCCCGTCGAGGTTTCAACTTTTGGGCACTTCCCGACGCGGCGGGCGGGTAGAGGAAAGCGAGGGGAAGGGAAAGGCGCAGCTCAGGAGGCCGGTGCCCTCCCGGATGTGGCGTTGATACCCTGGCCCTCCGCTCCGAAGTGCCCAAAAGCTGAAATCGCGATCGCCCCAAAGATAAAAACAGCGTTTCCCGAGGGCGAGCGGCGTCCGCCCAGCTGGGAAATTCGACAGCCGGTTCCATGAATATGCAGATAGTGTGTTTCCTTTCAAGCTTAAAAAGAAAATAAAAGCAACAATAATGCTTTCCTTTATATGCAAAAAGCATGTAGAGTTCGCATTTCTAGCCATATTAGCCAAGTCGAGCCTTGTGTTTTCTTGCTCTTTTGGCGGAGCCCGCCCGAAGGATTCTGATTCTGCTCTTGCCTTGTGCTGCGTACAATAAACGCAAGGTTTAGCTGCCTTTGGCAGGGAGAGGAGACACAATGCTCGTTACCACTAAGGAGATGCTGCTCGACGCGCAGAAGAATCACTACGCTGTGGGCGCCTTCAATGTCGAGAACCTCGAGTTCGTGATGGCGGTCCTCGCCGCCGCGGAGGAGACCAAGTCTCCCGTGATCATGCAGACCACCCCCGGCACCATCAAGACTGCCGGCCTCGACTACTTCTACGGCATGGTTGCCGCCGCTGCCGCCCGCACCGACGTGCCCGTGGCGCTGCACCTCGACCATGGTGACGGCTACGACCGCTGCATGCAGGCCTTCCGCACCGGCTACACCTCCGTCATGATCGACGGCAGCCACGAGTCCTTCGAGGACAACATCGCCCTCACCGCGAGCGTTGCCCGCGCCGGTGCCGCCATGGGCGTGCCGGTTGAGGCCGAGCTCGGCAAGGTCGGCGGCAAGGAGGACGACGGCCCGGCGGTCGAGGGCGAGAACCCCTACACCGACCCCGAGGAGGCGCGCGAGTTCGTCGAGCGCACCGGCTGCACCTCGCTCGCTATTGGCGTGGGCACTGCGCACGGCGTCTACACCGAGACCCCGCACATCGAGCAGGAGGTCGTGAAGGCCATCCGCGCCGCCGTGGATGTGCCGCTCGTGCTGCACGGCACCTCCGGTGTGCCCGATGAGCAGGTGGCCGAGGCCGTGAAGAACGGCATCTGCAAGGTGAACTACGCCACTGAGCTGCGTCAGGCCTACACCAAGGGCTACATGGCCTTCATGGCCGAGAACCCCGGCGTGTTCGACCCGAAGAAGCCCGCCAAGCAGGGCATGGCCGAGATCACGAACATCGTGAAGGTTCGCATGGAGAACCTGGGCTCCGTGGGCCGCGCGTAGGTCCGAAGCCTTCCTAACTTCCGACGGTGGCGCCGGAGGTTCCACGCCGATGTCCTTGCGCTTTGCGCTGCGGATTACGGCTTGGGAACCTTCGGCGCCACTTGCATCTAGAGGCTTCAAATAGGGGATGGGAGTGCCGTGGTAAGGGCTTCGTTGCAGCTGCTGAGTTGGAGCGGCAACAGGGTCGGCGCCGCGGCAGTTGCGCCATCCGAGCGTCTTCTCGCACATTCATCCTCCCGCATAGCATCGCATTTTCGGGCGGGAATTCGCAGTAAAGAGGGGTTATTAATAGCTTCATTTTGCGATTATCTGCCCGAAAACTTTTTCGTCTAGTGGGGGATGGCCTGGTGGGGGGTTCGTCCTGATGGAAGGTTTCGCCCGGCTGGGTTCGTCCGGCTAGAAGACTTCGCTCGGCCGGTCTTGTCCTGTTAGAGGGTTCCATCCAACTGAGGGACTGTTCTTCCAGGGCATACGTGGTCCATGGGCGTCCAACGCAACCTTCGTGCAAGCAACAGGCAAACATTTGGTAAGAACTTCGTAGGACCCGCGCCATGCTGGGGGTTCTTGCTTTATGGTCTGAGGGGATGCAGAAAATGCGCGCGTCGCGTCATATCATTTCGACGTGCAATTCTCTACTATAGACAAATGGAACGGGCCAGCGCCGCGCCGCTCCGCAGGCTATGACGAACGGCTCAGATGGAGGAATTCATGAACAAGCGCACCAAGATCGTATGCACCATGGGACCGGCGTGTGACGACGAGAACATCCTTCGTGAGATGATTCTTTCGGGCATGAACGTCGCCCGCTTCAACTTCAGCCATGGCAGCCATGAAGAGCACCATGAGCGCATGGAGCGCGTGAAGCGCATCTCCCGCGAGCTCGACATCCCCGTGGGCATCCTGCTCGACACCAAGGGTCCCGAGATTCGCACCGGCTTCCTTGAGGGGCATGCCAAGGTCACGCTTGTTGCCGGCAACCAGGTTACGGTGACTGCCGCCGAGACCTCCGAGGAGCTCCAGGGCACCGCCGAGCATTTCTACCTCGACCACCTCGAGCTGCCGCGCGAGGTGCACGAGGGCAGCACGATCCTCATCGACGACGGCCTCATCGGCCTCACCGTCGATAGCGTCGAGGGCCAAGACATCCTCTGCACCGTTCAGAACGGTGGCGAGCTTGGTGAGAAGAAGGGCGTGAACGTGCCCAACGCGAAGCTCTCGCTGCCGAGCATCACCGAGCAGGACCGTTCGGATATCCTCTTCGGCTTGGAGGAGGGCATCGACTTCATCGCTGCCTCCTTTATCCGCGATGCCGATGGCGTGCGCGAGATTCGCCATCTCTGCCGTGAGAACGGCGGCGAGCACGTGGACATCTTCCCCAAGATTGAGTGCGCGCTGGCGGTCTATCACTTCGACGAGATCCTCAAGGTGTCCGACGGCATCATGGTCGCCCGCGGCGACCTGGGCGTAGAGGTGGCACCGGAGGTGTGCCCCACCATCCAGAAAGAGATCATCGCTAAGTGCAACGCGGCGAGCAAGCCGGTCATCACGGCCACGCAGATGCTCGATTCCATGATTCGCAACCCGCGCCCCACGCGCGCTGAGGTTACCGACGTTGCCAACGCGATCAACGACGGCACGGATGCGGTTATGCTGTCCGGCGAGTCCGCCGCTGGCAAGTACCCGCTCGAGGCCGTGCGGATGATGGCGAACATCGCGCTCACCACCGAGGCGACGATTCCCGAGCACAAGCCGTTCGATTTCGACCTTATCGATCCCGGCCGCAACCGCGTCAACGCCGCCGTGGGTCTCTCCGCGGTAACCACGGCGTTCAACGTGGGCGCCAAGGCCATCCTTACGCCGACGAACTCTGGCCGCTCTGCGCGCCTCGTGTCCAATTTCCGTCCGGTGCTGCCCATCCAGGCGGCTACGCCCAACGAGTGGGCCATGCGCAAGATGACCGTGTACTGGGGCGTTGAGCCCAAGCTTTCCGGCCACACCGTGGGGAGCATCGCGTACGTGGTGAACAACGCGATGGTCGAGGCCAAGGAGTCTGGCATCGTGAACAAGGACGACCTCGTGGTCGTGACCGCCGGTGACCCCGCGATCCCCGTGATCGTGCCGGGCAGCCAGGTGTCCACCAACGTGGTCTACGTCGCGCAGGTGCTGTAAGAGGTCTTCGAGCGCGAGGCGTGCTGGGGCGGGGCGCACCGTGCCCCGGTGGACGCCGCGATCCGGCGGGCCGTGCCCCAGTGGGCGTGTCTCAACGGACGCCGTGACCTCGGCGAGTGCCGCGCTGCGGCGGGCCGTGCCCCTGCCGCCTTCTGAATATGATCGCTGCGATGTGCAGGCGGAGGTCCAGAATTGGGCCTCCGCCTTGTGCGTTGCTGCCGCCTTTTCCTGCAGATGGTCGTTGCTGGCATATCGGTGTCGAACGAGCGTCGCCGATTTGGAGTTACATGAGGCCGCAACGCGTCGAATGCGGCAGATATGGAGTTATCGGCAGCGTCCCCCTCGCTCAGCGCTGCAGATACGGAGTTATTAACGGCGAGCGCTGCAGATACGGAGTTAAGGACGTCTGCCGGGGCCGGTAACTCCAGATTTGCAGCGCTCGGCGCGGGTAACTCCATATCTGCGACATCGAACGGCGCGTAACCCCTTATCTGCAGAGCTGAGCGGCAGCGTGCACGCACCGGGCCGGGCGAGTGCCGAGCGCATCGGCGCGGCGGCCGTCCTACTCCTTCACCGACCGGGCGAAGGTAATGGCCTCGGCGACAGCGTCCTGCGGGGTTGCCCAGCTGGTCACGAAACGGACAAGCCCGCGTCTGGTACCGGAAGGGTCGTCGGCCGCCATGGGTTCGCAGCCGAGACCCTCGGCAAGGCTCGCCGCCTCTCCCGGCGTGGCCCAGAAGAACTGCTGGTTGCCCGTTGTCGAAAGGAGCGGCTCGTAACCGGCGTCTGCGAGGCCGCGCGCGAGCTCGACAGCGCAGGCGTTCGCATGCCGTGCGAGCTGCCAGTAGAGCACCTCGCCCGCCGCATCGCGCGTTGCGGGGTCAAAGGCCGCCTCGTACATCACGCCCATCACGCGCCCCTTTGCGGTGAGCTGCCCCGCGCGCTTGGTGAGGTAGGGGAGCCGTTCGATGGCGCGTCTGCCGCGCGCGGTGCGCGGGTTCACCACGAGAGCTTCGCCGAAGAGCATGCCGTTCTTCGTTCCTCCCAAGGTGAACGCGTCCGCTCGCTCAGCGATGTGCTGAATGGTGAGGTCTGTGCCCGCCGCCATGCAGCCGCTTGCCATGCGTGCGCCGTCCACGTAAACAGCGAGCTCGCGCTCGGTGGCCCAATCACAGAGCGCATCGAATTCGGCGCGCGTATACACATATCCGAGCTCGCTTGTCTGCGAGAAGTAGAGCATGCCGGGGCGCGTGGTGGCGGCGCCGTTTGCCACGCTGGCGGCCCAAAGCGGCTCCATGCCAGAGCAGGTGAGGCGGCCCAAAGGGTCGCGCGTGGCCAGGAGGCGCCGTCCGCAGGCTTCAATCGCGCCCGTCTCGTGGATGGTGGGGTGCGCGTCGGCGGCGCAGAGCGGGCCCTCGAACTCCTCGGTCAGGCTTGTGATGGCAAGGATGTTCGCTGGCGTACCCCCCGGAACGAAGGCGACGGAGGCGTCTGGTTGCCCGATTTCGGTGCGGATGAGCTCGGCCGCCCGGGAGCAATGCTCGTCGGCTCCGTAGCCCACGCACTGCTCGAGGTTGGTTCGCACAAGCGCGTCGAGAATCGCGGGCGCGGCGCCCTCGCTGTAGTCGTTGCGGAATTGATGCATGGGTGCCTCTTTCATACGCGTCGGTTCGTGCGGCTGGATTGAAGGTGCGGCAGTGGGCCGGCAGCTGCTTCAGGGCCGAGGGCCGCTTCCGGCTCATTTGCCACGCCTTCACCGTCAACTCGACAGTTTACTCCGACTCCGCCATCGCGGCCCATTGCCAACTTATGTCGAGATTGCCCTTGCGGGTGGGCTCGGTTTGCGAGGGAAAACTCGCGCCCATATAATAAGTGCCCGAATAGCACGAGACCGTGGCGCGAGCGAGCTTCTCGGGTAGGCTGACTCGCCGCGCGGGGCGATTGACGATGGGAAGGCATGCCATGCAGGCACAGAAAGCAGAGGGCACCAAGGACCTGATCGGGCGCGAGATGCGCGCATGGCAGCGCATGCAGCGCGTGGCTGCCGAGGTGTTCGGGCCGTACGGTTTCGAGCCCGTGGAGACGCCTGCCATCGAGCAGGTCGACGTGTTCGTGCACGGCATCGGGCAATCTACCGACGTGGTGCGCAAGGAGATGTTCCGCGTATTCTCTGGCGCCAACCTTGAGCGCGCGCTCGCGGAGGGCACGGACGCCAAGCTCAAGGCCAAGCAGCGCCTCGCGCTTCGTCCCGAGGGCACGGCCGGCGTGGTGCGCTCCGTGGTAGAGAACAACCTCGTGCCGCAGGGTGCCTCGCCCGTCAAGCTCTACTATGCCGAGGCGATGTTTCGCGGCGAGCGCCCGCAGAAGGGGCGCCTGCGCCAGTTCCACCAGGTGGGTATCGAATGGCTCGGCGCGCCCGATCCGGCGGCGGATGCCGAGTGCATCATCATGCTCATGGAGTTCTACCAGCGCCTAGGCTTCGACCTTTCCAAGCTGCGCCTGCTCATCAACTCGATGGGCGATCCGGCGTGCCGGCCTGCATACCGCGATAAGGTGCGTCAGTTCATCCTCGACCATGCGGACGATATGTGCGACGAATGCCGCGAGCGTGCGGAGCTCAACCCGCTGCGCGCCTTCGATTGCAAGAACGACCATTGCCGCGAAATCATGAAAGACGCCCCGCTCATGCGCGATGAGCTGTGCGACGAATGCCGCGGCCACTACGAGCAGGTTAAGCGCTATCTCGATGCGGCGGGCATCGCCTATATCGAGGACCCGACCCTCGTGCGCGGTCTGGACTACTACACGCGCACGGTCTTCGAGGTGGAGGCGCCGGGCGCCGGCGTGGGTTCCATCGGCGGTGGCGGGCGCTACGATGGGCTCGTGGAGCTCGAGGGGGGTAAGCCGACCCCGGGTGTTGGCTTTGCGGTGGGCTTCGAGCGGGCCATGCTCGCACTCGGGGCGTTCGGCGTGGAGCTTGGCGACGAGCTTGAGCCCTGCGTGTACGTGGCGAACGCCGGCGACGAGCTTCGCGGTGAGGTGTTCGGCATCACCCATGAGCTGCGCCAGGCGGGTGTGCGAACCGAGGCAAACTATCAGGGCCGCTCCCTCAAGAGCCAGTTTAAGCAGGCCGATAAGCTCGGCGTGCGCCTCATCGCGGTGGTGGGTGGCGATGAGCTTGCCCAGGGCGTCGTGCGCCTGCGCGACATGGCAACGCATGACGAAGCGCTCGTTGCGCGCGATGAGCTCGTTGAAGAGGTTCGCGCGCGCTTGTGAGCCCCTAAGGCTCGGCTCTAGGGCTGCAGCTATAGTCGTGGTTCGCGGGTCGCGGGACCCCGGTTGCAGCTATAGTCGTGGTTCGCGATATGAACAGAGATATGAATAGTCGTTATCGCTTCGGCGGCATGCGGCCGCAACGGAGCAACTTCCCTATAATGTGACGCGGCGTGCCCATTGTGGGATGTTCCCGACCAGTAAGGAGGCACCGTGAAGAGTGTAAGCAACGGCGGCTATCTAGGCGGCGAGGTGGCGGAGCATAAGCTCGGCGCTGCCGACACCGACCTCGTGATCAGAAGCTACGCTGAGATTGAGCTGCCCGAGAGCCTGCGCGATAACCTGGCGCTTTTCATGCGCTTGGAGCGGCAGGTGCTCCGCGACTACAGTCCGAAGCTTTGCGACACCTTTGATCAGCTGCTCAACAACGTGACCCGCGCCAACGAGGGCGATCCGGGCGGCATGGCGGCGGCTGAGACCACCGACGGGGAGGGTGTCCCGACCGCGGACACCGAGAGCGCCCGCGCGTTCCGCGATGCGGTGGCTATGCTCGACAGCCTTGATATCGACGAGAAGCAGATGGTGGTGCGCGCGTTTACGTCCTTCTTCCATCTGGCGAATCTCTCCGAGGAGAACTACCGCGTGGAGACGCTCCTTGAGCGCGAGCGCGAGGTTTCCATCGATTCGGCCATCGATTCGTCGAATGAGCTCACGGTGGCCTACGACCAGCTCGTGCGCGAGATGGGGGGCGGTCCGGCGACGCAGCTCTTGGCCAAGCTCGAGTTTCACCCGGTCTTTACCGCGCACCCCACCGAGGCGCGCCGTAAGGCCGTCGAAGGCAAGATCCGTCGCATTTCGCAGCTGCTGGGCGAGCATCCGCGCCTTGGCGGCTCTGCTCTCGTGGAAAACGAGCGGCATCTCTTGCAGGAGATCGACGCTCTCGTGCGCACGAGCCCCATCGCGGTGAAGAAGCCGACGCCCGTCGAGGAAGCCGATACCATCATCGATATCTTCGACAACACACTCTTCGACACCATTCCCGAGGTATATCGTCGTTTCGACGACTGGGTTCTGGGCGAGTATGCCGGCTCGGTGCCGCCGGTGTGCCCGGCGTTCTTCCATCCCGGTAGCTGGATTGGTTCGGATCGCGACGGCAATCCCAACGTCACCGCTAAGGTATCGCGGCAGGTAGCGGCTAAGTTCGCTACGCATATGGTTCAGAAGCTTGCCGAGAAGTGCCGCCGCGTGGGACGCAACCTCACGCTCGAGGCACGCTACACCAAGCCGTCCGACGAGCTGCTCAATCTCTGGAACCATCAGGTCGAGATGAGCGAGGTGCTCACGAGCCGCGCCGATGCCATCAGCGCGTCCGAGCCGCACCGCGCCGTGATGCTCGTCATGGCCGATCGCCTCGACGCCACGGTGCGTCGCAATGCCGACACCATGTATCGCTCTGCCGACGACTTCCTGGCCGATCTGCGCATCGTGCAGCGCTCGCTTGCCGATGCCGGCGCACCCCGCGCGGCGTACGGTCCGGTGCAGACGCTGATCTGGCAGGTCGAGACATTCGGCTTCCATATGGTCGAGATGGAGTTCCGTCAGCATTCGCTCGTGCACACGCGTGCGCTGGCCGATGTGCGCGAGCATGGCCGCCACGGCGACCTTGCGCCCATGACGCGCGAAGTGCTCGATACGTTCCGTGCGATCGGTTCCATCCAGAAGCGCTACGGCGAGAAGATGGCGCACCGCTACATCATCAGCTTCACCAAGAGCGCCCAGCACGTGGCCGACGTGTACGAGCTCGCTCAGCTTGCCTTCGCTCACCCGGAGGACGTGCCCGCGCTCGACGTGATTCCGCTCTTCGAACAGCTCGAGGACCTCGAGGGCTGCGTCGACGTGTTGAACGAGATGCTCGAGCTGCCCGCCGTGCAGAAGCGCCTGGCACAGACCAACCGCAAGATGGAAGTCATGCTCGGGTACTCGGACTCGTCGAAGGACGCCGGCCCCACGACCGCTACGCTCGCGCTCCACTCCGCGCAGGCGCGTATCGCCGAATGGGCAGAGAAGAACGATATCGACCTCGTGCTCATGCATGGCCGCGGCGGCGCCGTGGGCCGCGGCGGTGGTCCCGCCAACCGAGCGGTGCTCGCGCAGCCCAAGGGCTCGGTTAACTGCCACTTCAAGGTGACGGAGCAGGGCGAGGTCATCTTCGCGCGCTACGGCAACCCGCTTCTGGCCCGTCGCCACATCGAGAGCGTTGCCGCGGCGACGCTGCTCAACTCCGCGCCTTCCGTGGAGCGGACCAACACCGAGACCACCGAGTGCTATGCAGAGATGGCGGAACGCCTGAACGATGTCTCACATGACCGGTACCTCGACCTGCTGAACACCGACGACTTTGCGCCGTGGTTCTCTATCGTGACGCCGCTTACCGAGGTGGGCTTGCTGCCCATCGGCTCGCGTCCGGCCAAGCGCGGCCTGGGGGCGCAGTCCCTCGACGACCTGCGCACCATTCCGTGGGTGTTCTCGTGGTCGCAGGCGCGCATCAACCTGGCGGCTTGGTACGGCCTGGGAAGTGCTTGCGAGTCGCTCGGCGACCTTGAGCTTTTGCAGCGCGCATACCGTGAATGGCCGCTTTTCAGCACCTTCATCGATAACATCGAGATGTCCATCGCGAAGACCGACGGGCGTATCGCCAAGATGTATCTGGCGCTCGGCGACCGCGATGACCTTGCGAAAAAGGTGTACGACGAGATGCAGCTCACGCGAAAGTGGACGCTCGCCATCGTGGGCGACGCGTGGCCGCTGGAGCATCGCCATGTGCTTGGCCGGGCGGTGCGCGTGCGCAACCCCTATGTGGATGCCTTGTCGCTCGCGCAGGTGCGCGCGCTTCGCGTGGTGCGCGAGCAGCAGGAAGAACTCTCCGAGGAGGCGAAGGCGGAGCTGTTGTCGCTCATCCTTTCGACCGTGACCGGCGTTTCGGCGGGGCTTCAGAACACGGGGTAAGCAAAGGCCGTTCGCTCCCGACGGAGGGGCGGGCATATCGTGCTGCACTCAAACAGTCCTCGAACAAGGGTCCCTTCCGGGGCCCTTGTTCTGTGAAACTGCGCCAGCGCGATATGTCCGCCCTCCTGCGCTTACGGCCCTCGGCTTGTGGAGGAAGAAAAGATGGCGGCCTCCTTTATGTGCGGAGCCTCGCGCCAGCGCGATATGTCCGCCCGTCTTGCAAAACTGCGCCAGCGCGATGGTAGGCAGTGCCGTCGCCGGATTGCGTTTGTGCTTCTCGCTATGATTGTCGTACGAATTGTCGCTTTTGACTTTGAAAATCGTCCATTTCATTCGACAATTTTCGCGATAGCACTGAGTGGCATCGCAGCGGCATCAGGTGATCGGGGCCATCACTCAGCATCGAGTCGTTTTGCGAGAGCCGCATACTCGGGGCTCTGCGCGAGAGCTCCCCAGAGGCGTGCGTCGAGAATCATGTGTCGAGCGGCCTCGGGGTAGCGGGCGTAGCTTGCGCTCTCGCGCATATGGGCGAGCGCCTCATCGTCGGTAATCGCGGGCAGCATGTTGCTTGCGACGCGGTTTCCTAGCGGGTTCTCTGGAATGCGCCCGTTGCCGAGAGCGCATACCTCGCCTGACGCTCGCTCGAGCAGCTCGAGTGTCGCCGCATCATCGCCGAGCGTGTTCATGATCGTTGCGGCGGCGATATGCATAGCAGGCAGCGTTGGTGCGGAGCGATGAGAGAGGTCGAATGCGCGGTCGATTGCTTCCATCGCATGGACATATGCGGCGACCTCGGTCGCGGATGCTGCGCGCGTTAACAAGGTCCCTGCTAGCGAGGTCAGCTCTAAAGCGGATGCCGTCACGCATGCGGCGAGCGTCGCTGCGGCTTCTTCCTGCTCGCCGGCGGCCAGCTGCGCGGAGGCGAGTTCTGTTCCTACGCGATGCGTTTGCGCTTGGTAGAGTGGCGTGAGCCGCGCAATCGCTTCGGTGGGGTTGCCCGTGAGCACGGAGGACGCCGCGCAAACGCGCGTGGCATCAGCCATGAGCTCCGCGTCGCTGCATCCATCAAGCACCGGTTCGCAAAGCGAGCGTGCGTCCTCAGCTAGTGCGCACATCGTCTCTCGCGCACGTTCTTGTGCTCGCTCGTCATCAGGTGCGTCCTGGCAGATGCCGAACGCCACGTGGTTTGCAGCGCTCAGCAGCTCTGATGCCAAGCGAACGAGCAATTTCCAGCACGAACGATGCTCGCGTGCGCGCATTCGAACGTACGTCGCCCCTTGAGACGCATCGGCAGCGAGCTTCTCGCGAGCGGTTTGCGCGCACGTCTCGATTTCGGCATCGGTGAGGTGCGCTCGCCAATCAAAGAGCTCGTCAATGCTGAGCGCGAATTGCGCCGCAATGCTTGGTAGCAGCGCCGCGTCGGGCATGCTCTGACCAAGTTCCCACTTCGAGACGGCTGCTTTGGTTACTCCTAAGCGGCGCGCGAGTTCCTCCTGCGTGAGGCCGAGCGCTTTGCGTTCGCGGGCAACGACAGCTCCTATACGGTTGTCCATGGCGGTCCTTTCGCTTGGAAACGATACCCAGATGCATCCGCAACCATTGTGCGATGGATAAATCGGCAGGTAAAGCGAGTAATAGTTGACCTTTGCGGCTTGCTCGTCAACCGTTCGGTAGCCGGCGTGCGCGTCCAGCGGCGACCGCCGCGGCAACCGGCACCCAGGCTCGCGGGCGCCCCGTGATCGGTCCCAACTCTGCAGGCGGTAGACGTTGCCGGACCCAAGTGCGCGGACGCCCCGTGCACGGCCCCAACCCTGCAGGAGCAGACGTCGCCGGCACCCAGGCGCCCCGTGCTCCAGGGCTCTTTGCTAAGAAAATCGTCGTAAAGTTTGTCGATAATTGCATTCAAGAAGCGATAAATTGTTCGATAATTTCTTTCGGAATCCTCATTTCCTGATACAAGAGGGCAGTGCGCGGAGATTTCGCCCCCAAACGCTTGATGGCGTCAGCAACATGCGGATCGCGCGGAATCCCATAGGCGGTGAGCTTCTCTACGAAGTGTTTGGTGTTGATGAGATCTTGGTACGAGAGCCGGAGTATCGGCATGCGGTACATGGTGAGCTGCGCCTCGCGGTGTTGCTCGTCGGCCAGCGCGCGGATGGTCGTTTGGCCGCGCCGCGCTGCGTCTCGGGTGTACTTGATCATGCCGTCGACCTCGCCGATAACCGATCGTCCGCTTGCATGCTGCCAGAAGAAATCGACGCGATACGAGCGATCGGATTCAAGCGGGCGCGGAAGCTCGACCTGGAGGTCCGGTAGCGCGAATCCTTGGGTAATCATGAGCGCTCGAGCTACTGATTCCGCCCAGCTCTCGCTGCGCGCGTTGGCGTAGCTCAGGGTGCCGATAGCGCGGCTGATGTTGGCGCACCCTTTGCCGAAGCGCGCGAACGCGTCCTGAAGACGCTGCGGCCCGCTGTTCAAAAGCGCAAGCCCTCGGTCAGCGAGAGGGAGCCCCTCGACAAACGTGCTTGAGCGGAGGCAGTCAAACAGCGTCCGCTCGAGCGAGGTGACGCGCACGCCCTCGACGACGGTTTCGCTGTCCCCCTCGATGACGTGCCAAATGACGTTGCCGCCAGACCGTCGCATTGCGCGCGTGTTCACGACATGAATCGCGTCCATGCGGCGGTAGGTGAGCGGCAGCCCCCACACAAGAGCTGCGGATTCATGGCAAAACGTCCACGAGGGATGCAGCTTCTGCAATCCATGTACGATGCGGAGCGCTTGCTCGTCGGGGCGAAGCGCATTCCAGTATGCCGTGCGAGCAAAGAGCGAGCGGCGCGGCCGTACCACGTGCCCTGCGCGTGCCCGTTGGTTCAGCAGGCGGGCTGTGCGCTCACTTGGGGCAACCAAGCAGGTTTTGGAACGCTCCGCCTCGGCAAATAACCGGTCAAGTTCCTGGTCAACAGCCCTGCTCATACGGGCCTCCCCACATAGCCGAAAGCCGTAAAGCGCCACAACGGCGTGCGATGGCGCAACGCAGCGCCCCATCTCTCAGAATTATCGAATAATTTATAGAAAGTAGGAACGAAAAATCGATAAAAAGTTCGACAATTTAGCCACAGAGAACGCCGCAACGGCATAGAACGGTCATGTGCGAAAAAAAGCCCCTGTGGAGCAAGGCCGGCTTCAGCCGCCTTCCGGATGCGAAGACTCTGAGAAAAAACGTTGACCCTGCAGCTAGATGAGGTATACTTCTACGGTCATTTGCAGAGCCCCGTGAATCTCTGTTACGACACGTCTTATTGGAGGAGTCCGAAGTGATTTCAAAGTCGACTCACTACGCCAAGCAGGGTGAGGTCGCCCGCAACTGGGTCCTCATCGATGCTGAGGGCAAGGTGCTCGGCCGTCTGGCCACGCAGATCGCCATGATCCTGCGCGGCAAGAACAAGCCGCAGTACACGCCCAATTCCGACTGCGGCGACTTCGTGGTGGTCATCAACGCCGATAAGGTCCAGCTTACCGGCAACAAGGCCGACCACAAGACCTACTATCGCCACACCGGATACAACGGCGGCCTCAAGGCTGAGAGCTTCCGCACGGCGATGGAGAAGCACCCGGAGAAGGTCATCGAGCGCGCCGTTCGCGGCATGCTCCCCAAGACCACTCTTGGTCGCAAGCAGCTCGCCAAGCTCAAGGTCTATGCTGGCTCCGAGCATCCGCACGCTGCGCAGAATCCCGTCAAGATCGAGGTGGAGGCATAAGCTATGGCTGAGAACACCGTTGTCTATCAGGGCACCGGGCGCCGCAAGAACGCCGTGGCCCGTGTCCGTCTCGTTCCCGGTACCGGCAAGGTGACCGTCAACAAGCGTGATGCTGTCGAGTACTTCGGCCGTCAGCAGCTGCTCGATGGTGCCCTCGCCCCCTTCAAGGCGACCGATACCATGGGTTCTTTCGACGTCATCGCGCTGTGCGATGGCGGCGGCATCTCCGGCCAGGCCGGGGCGCTCCGTCTGGGCATCGCCCGCGCGCTCCTCGCTGCCGGCGATTACCGTGCTGACCTCAAGCGCGCTGGCTACCTGACCCGCGACTCCCGCGTGGTCGAGCGCAAGAAGTACGGCCTCAAGAAGGCCCGTCGCGCTCCGCAGTTCTCCAAGCGCTAAGGTCTTATCGGCGTTATACCGATTCCTTTGCGGAGCCCACCGACTCGATCGGTGGGCTCTTTTTCTTTGCGCGTTCTCGCGGGCAGACGGTTGTGCGAGGGATGGGGCGGCGACGCGCCCGCGCGTGGGATGACCATGGCGCGTGGGAGGGCGTGCCGCGCCGGCGGGCGGCTGCGCGAGGGGCCGTGCTGGCACGCGGCTGCGCGAGGGCCTCGTTGGCACGCGGCTGTGCGAGGGACTGTGCTGGCAGGGCGCCTGCGCGAGGGTAGCGTCGAGCGCTTCAAAGCGGGGGCGGCGACTCGATGGGTTCGAAAGCTCCCCGCTCCATTCGATTTGCGGTACGATAGTGCCGATTCAATTCCGTCTGAGCTCATTGGTTGTTCCAAGGGGGATCATGCTCAAATCGTTTTTGAAATCGCTTCGCCTGCACGGGCGCGATAGCGTGCTGCTTTCGCCTCTGGCCGGCAAGGTGATCCCGCTCTCAGACGTCAAGGACCCCACGTTTGCCTCGGGCTCGCTTGGCGATGGCGTCGCGATCGAGCCGACGGGCAGTAAAGTTGTTGCGCCCTCGGATTCAAAAATCCAAGCGATCTTCCCCACGGGCCATGCCGTCGCGCTCCATACGAACGAGGGGCTCGATGTGCTCATCCACGTTGGGCTCGATACCGAAAAACTCGATGGCCGCCATTTCACCGTCCACGCCGCGGTGGGCGACACGGTCAAGAAGGGCGACGTCCTCATCGAATTCGACCGCGACGCGATATGCAAAGAGGGGTACGATATTACCGCACCTATCCTGATATGTAATTCCGTCGAGTTTTCCAGCATCAAGGGGAATGTTGGGGACACGGTTTCTGAGCTAGAGCAGCTCATCACGGCGCGCGAGCGGTAGCGCGCGGAACCTAGGCACGTCGAGCCAATCGGGCTCGCAGTCATACCCAGGTGAAAGGGGTTCGGTATGTTGAAGATCGTCAGCGCGCGCGACTACGATGACATGAGCCGCAAGGCGGCCAACATCATCTCCGCTCAGGTCATCCTGAAGCCGGATACGGTGCTGGGCCTTGCCACGGGCAGTACGCCCATTGGCGCGTATCACCAGCTCATTGATTGGTACAAGAAGGGCGACGTCGACTTTTCCCAGGTTCGTACCTATAACCTGGATGAGTATCGCGGCTTGAGCCACGACGACCCGCAGAGCTATCACTATTTCATGCGTGATAACTTCTTCGATCACATCAACATCGACCTGAACAACACGCATGTGCCCGATGGCGCCAATCCGGATGCCGAGGCGGCCTGCGCCGAATACGACAAGATGGTTGCCGATGCGGGCTACCCCGATCTTCAGCTTCTTGGAATTGGCAACAACGGCCATATCGGCTTCAACGAGCCCGATGACCACTTCTCCAAGGGCACGCATTGCGTCGACCTCACCGAGTCCACGATCAAGGCGAACAGCCGCCTCTTCGAGCGTGAGGAGGACGTGCCGCGTCAGGCATACACCATGGGCGTGCAGACCATCATGTATGCCCGCATGATTCTCGTGGTCGCCAACGGCGCGGCCAAGGCCCAGGCTGTTCACGATATGTGCTTCGGACCGGTTACGCCGCAGTGCCCCGCCTCGATTCTGCAGCTGCATCCGAACGTCGTCCTCGTTGCCGACAAGGAAGCGCTTTCGCTCTGCGAGTAGGGTGAAATAAAGAGGCTCATAGGGGTCATTCCGCCTGATTGGAAAGGGGCGCTCTCTTCGCTGGGGAGCGCCCCTTCTTTGCATGGAGGGCCCCGCTTTCGATACCGCCCAAGTTCATTCAGGGCACGGTTTATGAGAGAGCATAGAAGAGATCGTGCTCGATAAAGGCTTTTGGATGTCGCGTAGGCTCTTTTAGGGCGCAGCCGCTTGACACGATGGTTAGCTGTTCCATCGTGGATGGCGGCCGCGCCTTTTGCTGTTGGGTGGGTGCCGGTGCATGATTCTCTATCCTGTGCAGTTTTCAACAGAGCTTCTAGGTTTTCAACCGAGACGCACAAGAGCTGGCTGCAATCTGAACAAATGCTGGTAAGAACGGGTTCTCACGGCATGTAGAGGAGTGTTCCTAGTTGGTCCAAGTGTGCAATCAAAATTCTGTGAGAGGGGCTGCATAATACGTAGACGGTTTTGTGTGAGACCACGAATGTTTCATTTGTGTTGCACGAGATATCGGGTGAACCATTACACGGCCCATTAACTGCTATAACGCGAGAACCATTTATTGACACATTAATGTACCCCCACCTAAACAAAATCTGATCCTATTCTAAATCGGTGCGATGTTTGCAGGGACACGTCGCGGTATGTGGTCGCATGTCCCGGTACCGTGTGTTGTAGGGAAGGATGAGGAGTTGGGGATGAACACGACGGTAAAGAAACGCAAGAGCTCAGCGCCTTCAGCGAAAGCAAACAAGACGGGTCGTAGGCGCATGCGCGAGACGGAGGTTGGGCGCGTTCACGACGCGCAGTGGCCGTTGCCCATGGGGCCGAGTTTCACGGTTGCGAGGACGCAGCTCATTCGAGAGATGGTCCGGTCAGTGCGACGATCGGGGGTCGTCGTGCTATGCGCCCCGAGCGGATTCGGCAAGACTGCACTGCTGCTGCAGTTTGCCGACGAGGTGCGCAGAGATCCCGGTAGGGGAACGGTTCGCGTGGTCGATGCGCGAGAGGCGATGCTCGACGAGTTGATTGTTCAACTCGATACGATTGAACGTGAATGCGCGCAGGTGCTGCACCCGGTCATTGCCATCGACGACCTTCCCGCTTTCGAGGGCGAGGCGGCAAAGGAGTTTGTCGCCCATGTGCGCGGCATGCGCGAGCAAGGTGTGGAGTTTGCCATCGCCTGCACGCCATTGGCTGGAGAAACGGTGCGGTTGCTCTCAGATTCGGCGAAGCTCACGGCCAAACAGCTCGCGGTGCGCCCGCGCGAGTTCGCTGAGTGGTCGCGCGTGCTCGCCATTTCCAGCAAGCTTGATGTCTATAAGCTCACTCAGGGCGTACCGGCGCTGGTGGCGGCCTTGCAGGCGACAGTCGATACGATGGGGGAGGAGCGGCAACCGCTTGCCACGGCGACCTGCAATCTGTACAGTTCGGTCCTCGACGAGCTGGAGCGCGCCGATGATGCGATTAGAATACTTGCGGAAACGCTTCTTCTCGTGGGAAGTGGATCCCTGAGGGATTTTGCGGCGGCGGGAACGCCGGTAGATATGTCGTGCCTGCAGCGGCTCGTGCATGATTATCCGGTTTTCGGATACGATGCCGCGACGAACAACTTCGCGTGCATGGGGGCAGACGAGGGTGTTTTGCAGCCAATAGGAAAGCGTATCGCGAAGGGCATGCCGCAGATTGTGCGCCGTGCCGTGCGCATCCAGGTGAGAGCAGGGAGAGCGGGCCGGGCGGTTGAGCTTCTGGACCGATTCCTATCGCCTGCCGACGCTCTCCATGTGTTGTCGCACGATCCTATGCGATTCGTGCTTTCAGGGCAGGCCCCCTTCATCAATAGGATTATCGGCGGGTCGAAAGGTTTGGAGGAGCAAACGAATGCCGATCCCAACCTCGAGCTTGCCGTGTATGGCGCGGCGCTCATCTCGGGCGATATGCGCCTTGCTCGCACCTTGGCAGGTACGTTTGCGATACAAGCGGAGGGCCTTGCTTCGCACGTTGATCGGCATGATTGGGAAGTGGCCCGCGCATTGGGGTCTCTTTGGTCCTCCTGTCGTGGCGTCGGGCTTCCGGAGGTTTCGGGGTTCGCGGCGCTTTCTCCGGGCTCCTGCCAAGATGCAGAAGCGCTTGCCCTTCATGAGCGCTGTTTTCGCGGCCTCATCGAGCAGGGAGCATGGACGGGCGAGGTCGAGCGCTTCCTGGAGCGAAGAGTTGGAAAGCCCTTTCCGCTCGCCTCGGATTCGGTTGCCTGCGGGATTGACATCCCGAATCTTCTGCTTACCTGCGATGTGCTGCTTGCGGAGGCGCTCACTGGGGTGCTCGGCCGCATCGACGAACGAGATAGCGCGCTTGCGGCGCTCGTCGAGCCGCTCCGTGAGCAGCGCCTGCTGCCAATCTTGAATCACGTGCGGCTCGTGTGCTCGGTCCGAAGGCTTCTTTCGGGCACCCCGCTGGTCGACGAGCAAGCGGTGGTAGACGCCAACACGCTGGCGGTAAGGACGTCCGACCTGTCACTGCAGCTGTTCAGCACGATTATGGAAGGGTGGCAGGATCTCACGGTCAATCAGGCGGGCAGCGCGCGGTTTCGCGGGCAGCAGGCGGCAAGGCTAGCCGATGCCCGCCACCCGTTTCTAGCACGCGGAGCGTTCTTTCTCGAGCGGGTAGCGAGCCTGCGCAGCATATCGCAGCTCGCCATTCGGGAGGAAGCTGGTGCAATCGATCTTAACCGGCGCGATGTAGATGCCGAGGATGTGTGGGCTTGCGCGCTCTACCTGTCTGCAGCCCATTGCGATGCGGAACTGACGGCTTGGTGCTCGCTGCAGAAGGATACGCTGTTCACTCCTTCGTTCAGGCTGTTCGCACGCTTGGCGCTTTCGGTGATGGGCGAGAAGGCGGACGCACTTCGAAGGATGCTGCCTCGCCCCATGCTTCCGTACTACATCTTGGATGTCGGCGTGGTGTCCGCCCCATTGTTCGACGAGCCCGATCGCGCGGCCAAGCAGGAAGAGGCAGTGGGGCACATTACCTTCCGCATGCTCGGAGGGTTTTCGATTGAGCGCAACGGGCACATCATCACGTCAAACATCTGGAAGCGCAAGAAGACGGGCATGCTCGCGGCCCGGCTTGCCTTGGCACAGGGCGGGCTTGTTGATCGTCAGGTGCTGTATGACGAGTTCTGGCCCGAGATGGATTACAAGCACGCTCGCGAAAACCTCTACGCAACGGTATCGATGCTTCGGCATTCGCTCGGCGAGAACGGGAAAGATGGCCCGCAGTACATCGTGCTTCAAGGGGGAAGCATTGGCGTCAATCCGGAGTTCATTTCTTCGGATGTGCAGTTCTTCGAAAAGCTCGCGCGCATCGTGCTGCTCGGCCATGTGCAGCTCAGCGCTCCGAAGACCATAGAGCTCTGCCTGCGCATCGAGCAGCTCTATACAGGGCCGCTATTTGTCCCCACGGACGGCGTCACGACGTACTTCCAAAGGATGAAGCACGTGTTGCAGTCGAAGTTCATCGACTGCATGGTTCGCGGGATAGATGTTGCCCTCGCCGAAGAGGACCTGACATCGGCACTTTGGATGGCAGAGGCTGGTCTTCAACAGGATGCAACGAGAGAAGACTTGATGCGCAGCGCAATGCACGTTTACGACGAGCTGGGACGGCGAAAGGATATCGTGGAGCTCTACGGCGCGCGCATGCAGAGCTTGGAGATGCAGGGGAAGGGAGGCCCAGAGCCGGAGACGAAGCGGCTCTACCGTGAAATCATCGAACGGTATCGCTTGCGCAGCATCATGTAGCGGCGATGATGCTCGTCCACGCGGTCCGGCTGGGCCTTGGGGCCTGGCCTCGTGGTCTGGCCTAACATAATCCGGCTGGGCCTCGGGGCCTGGCCGATGGAACTAGTCGAGTTTGATCTTCTCGACGTCATCTCGGGAAGTTTCGCGGTAGATCGAGAACTTCCTGCCGATAACCTGGACGACTTCAGCACCGCAGCGCTCGGCGAGTTCGTTGGCGGCTTCGCGGACGTCGAGGCTCGAGGTGTCGAGCACTGAGCATTTGATGAGCTCGTGTGCCTCGAGCGCGGCGTTCGCCTGCTCGACCGTGCCGTCGTTCACGTCTCCCTTGCCGATGATGATGGTGGGGTTGAGATGGTGCGCCAAGCTGCGCAGCTGTCTGATGTTCTTGCCGGTCAATGCCATGGTTTTGCTCGCTTTCCGGGTGTGCTCGCATGCATGTTCTATAAGCCCGAACACGATACCGTAAAGAGCCGGTCAACGGCAAGGATGCATGCGAGACTTCACAGCTTCCGAGCAGGGTGGTCCTCACGTTTCACGTGGGCGGCCCCCCGCCCGGCGGCGGCTATCTCCAGGACGGCGCCGTGTGGCGTCGGGGGGTGCAGCGCGTATCTTGTGTGAAGGACCTCGTGCAGAGAACAAGGAGGGCGTGGTCTCTGCCTGCGTCTTTTCGGTGCGTGCGCGGTGCGTATTTACCCGCGCCGACGTTTGCGCAGGATGCACTCAAGGCCATCAACTATATGTTGTGATACCGTTCACGGAATGACACAAGATATTGGATGCGTGTTGACGGGATGTTGATAGAATCGAATACAGCTGTCGCGGCTTCGGCTCTTGGGCCGGAGTCGGTCCTATTCTGTCCGCACGCGGCGCAATACTCCATGTACCGCGAAGCGCCCTCAAGAAAGCGAGGCATATCCATGGCGACCACGATTGACGAGCTCGTAAGCCGCCGGTTCACAAGCGACCTCGAGCGGCCCGAGAATGCCGGGAAAACCGTCTACGACCTGTTTGACTGGTCGAAGCGCGACGTGCTTCTCACGGACTACAAAACGGGCAAGACGCTCTGCGAGATGCACGATCTTGAGTTTCCCGTGAGCTATTCCCAAAATGCGGTGGATATCATCGCGTCCAAGTATTTTCGCCGCGCCGGCGTTCCCGGCACCGAGCATGAGGTGTCGCTCCGCCAGGTGGCGCATCGCATGGTCGATTTCTGGGTCGCCGCGCTCATAGAAGAAGGCATGATCGAGGAGGGCGAGCAATCGCAGATACTGTATGACGAGCTCGTTTACCTCATCTTGGACCAGCGGTTTGCCCCCAATTCGCCGCAGTGGTTCAACACCGGGCTCAAGCGTTCGTACGGCATAGCCGGCGAACCTCAGGAGATGTATTACGTAGACCCTCAGAGCGGTGAGGTCGTCGAATCGATTGACCAGTACACCCGAACCCAGGCAAGCGCGTGCTTCATCGTGAGCGTCGAAGACAAGCTGTTGGGCGAGCACTCGATCTCGGATGAATATGTGACGGAGACCAAGCTCTTCAAGGGCGGGTCGGGCACCGGCTCCAACTTCAGCGCGCTTCGCGCCGAGGGCGAGAAGCTCTCGGGAGGCGGCGTTTCGAGCGGCGTCATGAGCTTCTTGCGCGGCCTCGACCGCAACGCCGACGCCATCAAGAGCGGCGGCACCACGCGCCGGGCCGCAAAGATGGTCTGCCTTGATATCGACCACCCGGATATCGAACAGTTCATCACGTGGAAGGCGAAAGAGGAGGACAAGGCCCTCGCCCTCATGAAGATGGGCTACGACGGCGATATCAACGGCGAGGCCTATTCCACCGTCTCGGGCCAGAATTCCAATAACTCGCTGCGCATTGACAACGAGTTCATGGCGAAGGTCATGGAGCTGCCGGAGAACCCCGAGGTGGCCTACGAGCTCAAGGGGCGCGTGGACCCGTCGTTCGATCACAAGGTTTCCGTCAAGCACATCTGGGACACGTTTAACGAGAGCGCGTGGCGTTGCGCCGACCCCGCCCCGCAGTTCAGCGACACGTTCAACGAGTGGCACACCTGCCCGGGCGGCGAGGACGGTGTGGTGGGCGCGAGCTACAACCGCCTGAACTCCACGAACCCGTGCGGCGAGTACGCATTTCTTGACGATTCGAGCTGCAACCTCGCATCGATCAACGTCTATCGTTTCTACGACCCCGCGACGGACCGCTTCGATGTCGAAGGGTACGAGCATGCAATCGACTTGATCCAGCTCGCGCTCGAGGCGTCCATCGCATGGGGCCAGTTCCCCACGAAGGACATCGCGCGCAAAACCTATCGTTTCCGTGCCACGGGCCTCGGCATCTCTAACCTTGCGAGCCTGCTTATGGCGAAGGGGCTGCCCTATGATTCTGCTGCCGCCCGCGCCCTTGCCTCGGCACTTGTGGGCACGCTGACCGGGCGCAGCTACACTGCTTCCGCCATCATGGCGCGCAAGGTGGGGCCGTTCGATTGCTTCGATATCAACAAGCGCCATATGATGCGTGTGATTCGAAACCACGCACGTGTGGCAGGCGCCCGCAACGATGCCTTCGAGGGCCTCACCGTCGAGCCGCCCATCGTGGACTTCGACCTGCTCGCCGCTGCGGGCGAGGAGGAGCTCGCTTCGGCGCTCATCGAGAGCTGGACGTTTGCCGAGGAGCTCGGCGAGCGCTACGGGTATCGCAACGCGCAGGTGAGCGTCATGGCACCGACGGGTACCATCTCGTTCGCTATGGACTGTGGGGCCACCTCCATCGAGCCGTTCTTTAGCCACATGGCGTACAAGAAGCTCTCGGGCGGCGGGTTCATGACCATCGCGAACCCGGTGATCGGCGATGCCTTGCGCCATCTGGGTTACACCGAGGACGAGGTGGAGGACATCCTCGCCTACGTGCAGGCAACAGATGAGAATGGCATGATCGTTGACGGCAAGATTGAGGGGGCACCGCATCTCAAGCGCGAGCATCTGCCCGTGTTCGACACGGCGAATGTTTGCGGCTCGGGCGAGCGCTTCATCGCTCCGCGCGGGCACGTGCTCATGGTGGCGGCGCTCACACCGCTCGTCTCCGGCGCCATTTCCAAGACGGTGAACTTGCCGCGCGAGGCTACGGTTCAGGATTTCAAAGACGTCATCATGCTTGCCTGGCAGACGGGTTGCAAGGGCATCACGCTCTATCGCGACGGCTCCAAGAATGCGCAGCCGCTCAACACGACGCTTGCCGACGACACCGACGAGAAGGATTTGGGCGAGCTCTCGTACGAGGCGCTGCTCGCATATGCGCGCGATGCACAGGGGCGCCTCGCCACCGCCCAGAAGCCTGCCCAGCGTAAGCGCATCGTGGGCATCCGCGACGGGCGCACGCATCTGGCGCAGATCGACGGCGTGAAAATCTACACGACGGTGAACCGAAACGATGCGGGCAAGATCTCCGAGCTCTTCGTAACGACCGACCGTGAGGGCACGACCATCATGGGCCTTCTGAACTCGCTTTCGAAGACCATCTCGGTCATGCTGCAGTACGGCATTCCGCCGGAGAGCATCTCCAAGATGCTGCGCGGTCAGATGTACGAGCCCTATGGCTTTGTTCAGAGCCATCCGAACATCAAGTACGTGACGAGTATCTCGGACCTTATTTCCAAGGTGATCGATATCGAGCTGGGGGACTACACACGCGTGCAGGTGAAGCCTGAGGGTTGGAGCCAGATTGCCGGCGCCACGCCCGCGCCGCCGGCGGCCGTGCCGCGCGTGGCCGAGCCCGATCCCGACGAGGAGCCAGTAGCCACCGAGGAAGAGCTTTCGCGTCTTACAGCGGTGAAGGAGCAGGAACTTGCCGAGGAGACGGGCGCTGTCGATACCGGCGATGTCTATACGGCGGCTTTTGTGAACGAAGCCGTGCATGACGCCGCCCTTCACGGAGAGCGCCTGTATGACGGAAGCACCTGCCCGACCTGCGGAAGCTCCCGCATGGTGCAGAACGGAACGTGCAAGGTGTGCATGGACTGCGGTACTACGACGGGGTGCAGCTGATACCGCTCGATAACCCATACGCGTCTTGGCATCCGGGTGCGTCTTGCCATTCGGATGCCTGTCCGCGCGGTATCGTCTGCCTGCGAGGTGCCGTTCACCGAGATCAAGGGTGTCTGGCTGCAATCCGTACCTTTTTGGTGGGGAGCCGGGGCTTCGAGGTGCGCGATGGTAAGCTGAGGGCTTGTTACGCGAGACAAGGGAGTTCCCATGTCACGAGAAGCCAAGCCTTCCCAGCCTCATCAGGCACCATCTTCTCGGCAGCCTGTTCATCGCTCCGCGCCTGCCGCGGGCGGCTCCCAGTCCCAGGCAGCCCATCACTCCGTGCCTCCCGCTCGCGGTGTCCAGCGCTCTGAGGCCGCTTATCGTTCCGCGCCTGCCGCTAGCGACGCCCATCGTCCCGCGCGAACTGGAGGCATCCGCCGTTCCGCATCCGCTGCAGGCGCCCATATGCGCGCGCCCGAGCGCGAGGTCCCTCGGCCTGCGGCGTCTGTCGGCCGCACCGCTGGAACCCATGCGAGCTGCGCTGCTCAGGCGCCTATCAACGCCGTTGACGCGGCTCACCGGGCCGCCCGATCCGACGCCGGGCAGGCTGAGCGGTTCCGTCGAGAGGCGGCCGGGCATGCGGTTGCTGCAAAAGCATCGCCTGAGGCGGGCAGATCGGGCCGCGCACTCGTAGTCGTTTCGGTGCTCGTTGGCATTGCGCTCGCGGTGGCGTTGCTCGTTGTGGTGGGCAGCGCGGTGGTCGGCGCCTTGTTGCAGGATGAGCAGCCTCGTACTGAGGTTGCAGCAAGCGATAGCGCGGCGAGTACAACGCCCGAGGACGTGTTTGTGCTCGCCACGGACGGTGGGGCGATAGAACTCGATGGCTCGGCCTACTCGCTCGTCTCGTCCGGCGACGGGTATTCCTTTGCAAGCCAGCGAGTGGGCTCGACGGATGAGCCCATGGCGCTTTTTGAGGTCACGGGAGAGCCGGTCGGCTTCGCGATCCATCGCGGCACGTTTTATGTGGTGTCAAATGCGGATGGCTCATGTTACGTGCAGTCTTTCGTTCCGAGCGACGGGTCGATCCCTGCGGATTACTACAGCGGCACGGGCACGATTTCGACCATCGATATCAAGAATGCGCAGCTCATTCTCACCGATGACGCGGGCGAGCAGCGCGCTATCGATTTGCCACAGGGGTAGGCTGCGCCCCGGGGTTGGCTCGCGAGGCAGGCGGCAGGGAAGTTGGGCATGTGGAAGCAGTCGCCGATCTGCCCTGCCGAATATCATTCGCAGCTATAGGTAGGCAAGGAGCGAGACGTAAGATTGGGCGCTTTCGGGAACGGAGAGCGTAAGCTCTTGGCCCAAGGCATCAACCGTGACGTATGAGGGATCGGCATAGGTGGTGACCGTTGCGCTTGCTCCTTGGTAGGTGGTGTTGAACGTTCCGCTTGCGGATGCATCCGAGGGAAGCGTCGTCACGCTCCACGATTCGATGTTGAGCTGGTCGATGGCGGAGACAACCTGGCTCTCGCTCATGCCGGTTGCAGAAGCGATAGCCGAAACGTTCTCGCGCAGCGTGCTGTCGATCTGACCCTTGATGCCCGATGCATCAAGGGCGGCGTTGGCAACGCCGGTGCCGATCATGTCTTCGAGCGGCGTGCCTTTGAGCGCAAAGTTCCACGCGGCCGAGAGCACGCCCAGCACGATTACAATTCCCAATAAGGTTCCGGCAATGGCCCGCGTAACCGTTCTCAAATTCTTCCGCCTCCTCAGCCCCGTTTACGTCTTGCATTTCCGTATGCCCAAACAGCCTGCATCGATCTTTATCTAGTGCGAGGCTCCCAAAAAGCCCACACCGGTCAAGCCCACGGCAGCGCCCATCGCCCCATGTGCCCGTACCTGGCCTTTGCCCTGCAAGTACGTAGCGCAGGGGCCCGGCATCTTCCTCCGCTGCGAGTTCCGCAGCTGCTCGTAGCTTTGCTACGAGCAGCGAGGACTGCTCGAGCGTCGGAGGAAGATGCCGGGCCCCGCCGGGAGCCTAGTTCTTGAGCGAATTGAGTGGTGCCGGGAATCGCCCACCGCGGTGCGCAAAGACCGTACCGGCGTGCGGGTTCACCTGCATGACCGGAGCGCGTCCAAAAAGACCGCCGTACTCGACCGTGTCGCCCACGCCCTTGCCGATGGCAGGGATCACGCGCACGGCCGTCGTCTTATTGTTGATCACGCCGATAGCCATCTCGTCGGCGATGATGCCCGCAATCGCCTCGACCGGCGTGTCTCCGGGGATGGCGATCATGTCCAGGCCCACCGAGCACACGCAGGTCATAGCTTCGAGCTTTTCGAGCGACAGGGCGCCTGCCTCGACCGCTTCGATCATGCCAGCATCTTCCGACACGGGGATGAACGCACCCGAAAGGCCGCCCACGCTCGAGGTGGCCATGACGCCGCCCTTCTTCACGCAGTCGTTGAGGAGCGCCAGCGCCGCCGTGGTGCCGGGGCCGCCGCAGGTGCCCACGCCGATGATCTCGAGAATACGTGCCACCGAGTCGCCGATAGCGGGCGTCGGGGCGAGCGAGAGGTCTACGATGCCCTTCTCCACGCCCAGGCGCCGCGCAGCCTCGCGGCTCATAAGCTCGCCGGCGCGCGTGATCTTGAACGCAGTCTTCTTGATTTCTTCGGCCACTTCCATCATGTTGGCGGTCTCAGGCAGTTGCTCGAGCGCGGCGGCCATCACGCCGGGGCCGGAGACGCCCACGTTGATGACGGCGTCGGCCTCGCCGGAGCCGTGCACGGCGCCGGCCATGAAGGGGGAGTCCTCGACCATGTTGGCGAAAACCACGAACTTCGAGGCACCCACGGAGTCCTCGTCGGCGGTGAGGCGCGCTGCATCGAGGACCGTCTGCGCCACCATGAGCACGGCATCCATGTTGATGCCAGCGCGCAGGCTCGCCACGTTCACGCTCGAGCACACGCGGCTCGTGTTGGCAAGGGCCTCGGGAATGCTTTGGATGAGCCGTCGGTCGGCGTCGCCGACGCCCTTTTGCACGAGAGCCGAGAATCCGCCAAGGTAATCGATGCCGAGGGTTTCGGCAGCGCGGTCGAGCGCGTGCGCGAGCGGGGTGAGGTCCTCTTCGGCGCAGCACGCGGCGATTTGCGCCACAGGGGTAACCGAGACGCGCTTGTTCACGATGGGAATGCCGTATTCGCGCTCGAGGCTCTCGGCCGTTTCCACCAGATGCTCGGCGGTCGACGTCACGTGGTCGTAGACCTTGGTGCACATGCGGCCCAGATCCTCATCGGCGCAGCCCATGAGCGAGATGCCCATGGTCACGGTGCGAATGTCCAGATGCTGCTCCGCGACCATGCCGCGGGTTTCGGCGATTTCTGCCGGGGTGATAGCCATAGGAGCTCCTGTCTGCCGTTTCACGTCCGTCTATTCTACCGTGGGCGGGTGCTAGGCTGCGCCGAAGCGCGGCGTTACCCGCACGTTAACATGAGAATGGTACGAACGTGGCACGCAGACGATCGGCGTGCGAAGGCGAAGGCGGGCGCCTGCGGCGCGCGAGCAGCGCGCGTGGACAAGGGCAGGCGCGCGGGTGCGAGCGGCATGCGAAGGCAAGGACGGGCGTGCGTTCGCGCGGCGTGCGCGGCCGCGAGCAGCGCGTGCGGTCGAGAGCGGGGCATCCTTGCGCGAACGAGGTCCGCGGGCCCTGTAGTTATGCAGCTTGCACGTCACCAGTGGCGTAGTCGATATCCCAACCATTGGCGGTGTTGTAGACAAGCACCCGTTCATCGATGCTCCCGTCGTCGGTCCTGATGTCCACGACCACGGCGCGGGGGATGGTCTCGTCACCTTGATAGATGGGGGTCGCAGCGTACCAGAGCATGCCTTGCGGGTTTTGGTCGAGCCACGTGCGTGCGAGGTCTTCGGTGTAGCCCATACCACCGGGCGAAACATTGTCACCGATGTTTTGAGTGCGGGTACCGGGCACGATATTCGCTGCTTCCATGGAACCGCCTAGACTCCAGGCGACGAGATGGCTGCGGTTCCACAAGCGTCCGTGGTAGGTGCGTCTTCCGTCAATTCCCTCGATTGAGATCTCGGGGTTTATGCGTGGCCAGCCAACAGGGTCTGCAGGGTCGGGTGCGTCATTGCGGTCCTGAGCCCTCACGGCGGCGCGCATCTCGCCCGTGATCCAGCCGCCCGCCCAGGTGGCTCGCCCAAGAGCGTCGAGGTCGCCGTAGGCAATGCCCGGATCGGCGCCTTCATCAACATCTTGCGCCGTGCCGAGCACGCGGTAATAGTCGGGGTAGTCGTTAGCCGACCAGGTGAGATCTGCTTCGCCTAGCTGCGCGATTCCATTGTTGGCCTGTTCAGGCGACCTGGTGTCGGTAGCCTCGATAAAACCCGATGCTGCGAGCAGCGCGTCAAGCGGATTTGGCCCATCGACGGCGGCGTAGCCGCCCAGCGCGGCGAGCACGGCGACCATAGCGGCGATCCATCGGGCAAAACGGCGGGGCAAGCGGGGCATCATCTCTCCTTCGGTAGCGGTTTGAAGCAAAACTTGCCTCAAAGGATCGAATTTTGGGCTAAGGGTCAAGTAGCAGAAAATCAGGCGCCCTCGTGAGCTGGTGTTTCTTGCTGCTGTGTAGGCAGTGTACTAAGGCTGTCCGCGAAAAAACGATCCTTTGGCAGGAGTTTTGCAAAAACGGGCGAAGCATGGTCCTGCTTGCGCGCGTTATTGCCGCGCCCGGGCCGTGCTTCGCCCATTGCACGCATTCTCGACGGCGCGTGAGGTCGGCATCGGCCTTGGGCGCACCCGCGACGGCGCGTGAGGTTGGCATCGGCCTTGGGCGCACCCGCGACGGCGCGCAGCCGGCATCACTCTTTGAGCACGTCTTCGACGATGCGCGCCGTCGCGGCGGCATCCTTGGCGTAGAAGTCCGCGCCAATCTGCTCGGCGTATTCCGGGGTGAGCACGGCCCCTCCGACGATGATCTTGACTTCCGGTGCCTCGCGGTGCAGAAGCTCGATCGTCTCTTCCATATTGGCGACTGTGGTGGTCATGAGGGCGGAAAGCCCCACGAGCTTGAGGTCGCGCTCGCGCACGGCATCGAGTATCGCGTGCGGGTCCACATCGCGTCCCAGGTCGAAGACCGCGTAACCATAGTTTTCAAGCAGCATGCGAACGATATTCTTGCCGATATCGTGGATGTCGCCCTTTACGGTGGCGAGCGCAATGCCGCCTTTGTCGCCGAGCTCGCTGGCCGGCATGACCGCGCGGATGGTGTCAAAGCCTGCACGCGCCGCTTCCGCCGAGGCCATGAGCTGGGGAAGGAAGAAGGCTCCGCGGTCGAATCGGTCGCCAACCTCATCGAGCGCAGGGATAAAACATTCGTTGATGAGCTTCATGGGTTCACATTTTTGTAGCGCCGTACGCGTGGCGGCTGGCATATCGCCCTTGCGTCCAGTGATGATGAGATGGCGAACGGTGTCGCTTACGTCGGCTGAAGAGGCGCCGGGCTCAGCGGCGCTACCGCCCGTGGTGCTCGCTGCGGCAGCGTTCATCGTGGCAGGTGCCGCCATGGCGTTGCCGCTACCTCCAGTGAGGGAAGCCTCGGCGCGCCCATCGGCAGCCTTATAGGGGTCGGGGGCACCCGCGTAGCGCTCGATGAATGCGGCCGAGCCCTCGTCTTCGGCGTTCAGCACGCGGAAGCTGCGCACCACATCCATATAACGATCCGAGCCGGGGTTCATGATGGCGGCATCGAGCCCCGCGCCGAGCGCGGCGGCGAGGAAGGTCGCGTTTAGGAGCTCGCGCGCAGGCAGACCGAAGCTCACGTTCGAGACGCCAAGCGAGGTGCGCACGCCCAGATGCTCTCGGCAGAGCTCGACGGCACGAAGGATGTCGAGCACTTGGTGCTGGTTCGTCGAGGCGGTCATGACGAGGCAGTCTACGAGAATCCGCTCGCGGCCGATCCCATAGCGTGCGGCTTCCTTCACGATGCGCTCGGCAATTTGCAGGCGCGCTTCCGCCGTCGCGGGGATGCCGGCCTCGTCGAGCGTGAGGGCTACGATGTCGCAGCCGTAGTGCGCCGCGATGGGAAGCACCGCATCCATGCTCTCGCGCTTTCCGTTTACCGAGTTGATGATGGGTTTCCCTGGGTAGCGTCGCACCGCAGCCTCGATGGCGACGGGGTTGGTCGAGTCGATTTGGAGGGGAAGGAGGGTCGAGCCCTGCAGCTCCTCGCACGCGCGCACCATCATGGCGGGTTCGTCGATCTCGGGCAGGCCTACGTTCACGTCGAGCACGTCGGCGCCCTGTTCCTGCTGGCTGATGCCCTGACCGACGATGTAGGCGAGGTCGCCGGCACGGAGCGCTGCCTGGAGCTTCTTCTTGCCCGTCGGGTTGATGCGCTCGCCGATGACGGCGATGCGACGGCCGTCGAGCATGGTGAGCTTTTGGGCGCTCGTGCAGGTGAAGGGATGTGTCGCCTGCCGCGGCTTGGGCTTATGGCCGCCAAGCTTCTGGGCGAGGAGACGGATGTAGGCGGGGGTGGTTCCGCAGCAGCCTCCAACGATGCCCGCACCATCGGCGATTATGTCGCCCACTGCTTCTGCATAGTCTTCGGGCGTGATGTCGTAGACGGTTTGGCCATTCTCCACGCGAGGGAGCCCGGCGTTCGCTTGAACGATAAGGGGCTTGTTGGTCACGGCGAGCATGCGCTGCGCGAACGGGCGGATTTCCCGCGGTCCGAGTGAGCAGTTGATGCCGAGGGCGTCCACCCCGAGCGCGTCGAGCGATGCGGCGGCGATCTCGGGCGAGGTGCCGAGGAACGTTCGGCCGTCGGCCTCGAAGGTCATCGTGGCGATGACGGGCAGATTCGTACACTCCTTGGCGGCGAGCACGGCTGCCTTGACCTCGAGGAGATCGGTCATGGTCTCGATGACGATTAGGTCGGCGCCCGCCTGCTCGGCCACACGTGCCTGTTGGGCGAAGAGCGCGTACGCCTCATCGAACGAGAGCGTTCCCAGGGGGCGCAGCAGCGCGCCGATGGGCCCGATGTCGGCCGCGACATAGCGCGGATGCGCGGCGCGTGCCGCCTGCACCGCAGCTGTGAAGACGTCCTCAACCGACGCTGCGTCGCCGAGCTTGAGCGCATTGGCACCGAAGGTATTGGTGGTGACCACCTCGCTGCCTGCCTCAACATAGGCGGCGTGCACGCGAGTGATGACTTCTGGGTTCGTGAGGTTGAGGAGCTCGGGGACCTCGCCCGCCGCCATGCCCGCAGCTTGCAGCATGGTGCCCATGCCGCCGTCGAAGAGCAGGTGGCGCCGGCCCTCGAGGACGAGGCGCAGGTCTTTGTCAGCGATGTGAAGTGTGTCGAGCGTGCGCGGGCGGTAGGTCTCGCCGGCGGCAAGTCGCTCGGTGAGCGGGGCGAGAGATGCGTTTGGTGTAGGGG